>JBIOVO010000185.1:0-11758 GCA_044867735.1 Pyrinomonadaceae bacterium
GGCGCAGAGTTCGGACCTTCGGCTGCTCGGAGGTCTTAACTTTGCGCCTTTGTGCCTTTGCGCGAGAAATTCCTCTGTGTAGACTATCGACCCATGAAATACCTACTAATCCTATTCGCGCTCTTAGCCTTCATCACCGTTCCTGCCAATCAACAACAAGTAAAGATCAGCCGCGGCTTCTTCAACGCCAAAGACTATCTCAGCATGAGCGACACCGAGCGTCGCGCTTACGCCACCGGCGCGATCAACGGCATGCTCGTCTCACCGTTCTTCGGCGCGCCTGACGACAACTTAACCTGGCTCAAGTCCTGCACCGGGTCGATGTCAGACGAACAGCTCGCCGCCGTTCTTGCCGACTACATCCGAAGCCAACCAAATCAGTTGGACTCGAGTCTCAATGTCGTCACGTTTACAGCCATTCGAGAACACTGCCGCCCCACGAGGTAAGATCATGAAAATCTCCCGACATAAATTGCTAGCCGTCTCGACTCTGCTCGTCTTGTTGACCGCAACAACAGCAACAACCCAAACAAACGCCTTTCTTTCTCGACTTGAAGGAACATGGCAAGGCGAAGGAAAGGCTTTTGGAATGCCCGCGAAAATGGAAATCAAGTGGGAGTGGGTGCTTGTTGAAAAGTTCCTGCGGCTGACACTCGAGAACGACATGGGAGCACCGAACAGCCGGCGGTTGTTTCAGGGCCGGGCCTACTACAAGGCGATAAGTGCAGATAAATTCGAAGCACATTGGTTCGACTCTCGTGGCGAAAGTTTCCCGATCAAAGCGCAGCTCGAAGGTGATGCTCTAGTAGCGTTCTGGGGATCTCCAGAAAAAGAAGAAGGAAAATCCGTCTACCGGCTGGTTGACGACTCAACACTTGAAGTCGTCGATTCGGTGAAGCAGAAAGATGGGACCTACCGAGAATTTGGCCGAGTAACCTTAAAGCGGCAGCGTTCTTAACCACAAAGACACAAAGACACTAATTTAGTATTACTTTGTGTCTTCGTGTCTTGGTGGTGAAAATTACCTCCTCGTGCCCACGATCGCGCGAAGATGTCGCAACTTGGCATCGAGGTCTTCGGGTGTGAGAGACGCATACTTCGCCGGCAAGAGGCGCCGGCTCGAGCTTTCAAATACCGCCAGCAGTTCCATGTATTCCAGCAACTCCACGTCACGGCTCGGAAAATAGTCAATCGCAGCACGCTCGAAATGATTCGCCAGCACCGGCGCATCGCCCCCGGTCTCACGCGCCGCCTCTTCGTTTGCTAACAGCAAAACCGCTTCGATATCCGCGTTGCTGTACCCAATCAGCTTGCTGGAAAACGATTGCCGGATCGACGTGAGATCGACGTCGGTTTTGATCTTGTTCTTGCGCAACAGAGCCTTCGCAACCAGTTCGACTTCTTCCGGAGTCTGCACGTAGAGGAACGGAATCTTCCGATCGAGTCGTCCCGCGCGTTTGAGATCGACGTCGAGCTTGTCCGGACGATTCGTCATCACCAGAAACAGGATGCGCCCGCGGTTGGACGTGTCGGACATAAACTCCTTGATGCGCGCAATGACACGCGACGAGGTGCCGCCGTCCCCTTCCCCGTCAGTGTTGCCGAAAGCACGATCGCCTTCGTCGATAATCACCACGACCTGGCCGATGGCGCGAATGACATTGAGGATCTTTTCGAGATTGCCTTCAGTAGCGCCGACCCACTTCGAGCGAAAGTTCTTCAGCTTGATCGTCGTGAGTCCACACTCTTTCGCAAATGCTTCCGCGACGAATGTCTTGCCTGTTCCCATCGGCCCTGTAAAAAGAACTCCCATCGGCACGCGGCTCGTGCGTCCTTCGCGAATGCTCTCCGCGATCACCATCAGATCCTTTTTGACTTCTTCCATCCCGCCGACGACTTCAAACCCGTGCGCTGGTTCGACAAACTCCACCAACCCGAAACACTCGCGTTCCAAAATCTCCCGTTTTCTTTTCGCGATCAGGCGATCAGTCTCTTTGCGCGCGAGTTCGATCGGACTCGGCAGCGACGCCTCGGGCGTGGGCGCCGTGGGCGCGACCAGTTCCTTAACTTCGTCGCGACTCAAACCACTGGTCAGCGTCGCCAGTTTGTGAGCACGTCCGGTTGCATCAGCGCCACCGCCAAGCAAACCAGCGATGAACGCTTCGCGATCGGCCAGTTCTTCTTCGGCAGCGGGCTGAGGCGTCAAAATCGATGCGATCTGAATTGACTTCAACCCGGCCGTAACGCTCGCGTAACGTTCCGCGTCCTTTTCAGTCAAACGCGTATCCGCAAGCTGCGCTGCTTCGCGTCGCGTCGCGTGATCGGGCATCGGCACTTCGACCACGGCGACCTTCGGATTTGAGATCAGCTTCGGCGCCAATTCCGTGAGGTTTTCCGAGATGAGCAACACGACGTTGTCACCGCGCTCGATCTCCGGCAGCGACGACCAGCGATGCAGCGTCACGATCGCCGCACGATCCGACTCGCCCTGGAAATTCGGGTCACCAGCAGGCGCGATCGCTTCCGCGTACTCCATGATCACCGCAACCTTCGTAGATCCAATCAGCAAACGCTCGAGCGCTGCGAAGATGCGTTCCTTCTCAGTCGAGAGCAGAAGATCTTCCACTCCAATCACACCCTCGCCACGCTTCGCAAAACGCACGCCCGTGGCAACGTTGTAGACCGCGATCGTCTCCTTGGAATCCTTGAGCAGCACATCCGTCAGGAATTCGGTCAACGCCATCATCTTGCGGTTGCAAAGAACGACGTCGTAGACGTTGCCGTGCAACACAAACATCGACGCTTCGCCGCGCAAATAGCGACGCCGCAAGTCTTCGGCCCAGGTGGGTAACACACGCGCCTCACTCATAAGTGCTAAGGTCCTTCAATCCGAGTGGATTCAGCATTCGTTCCGTGTCAGCCGCCGTTTGTTTGATCGACTCCACGCCATCGAGCAGTTCATCGAGTTGCCCGGTCAACTCCTGAGGCGATTGCATGGTTACGATTTGATCGGCGATTAACTGAAACGAGTGTTCGATCAGATCGAGTTGACCACGAGCGACTCGCAGATAGTGATGAATTTCCTTCATCTTGTCGAAGCGCTTCATGATCACCGCGAGGTTCTTGCGCGCGATCTCGGTTTCCGAACTCCCTTCGTCCTGCTGGTTGACCATGATTTCCCAGCGGCGACGTTCTCTTTCGAGATCCTTGGCGTTGACAGAACTCAGGTAAGCTTCGTAACGGGTGCACGTCGTCGCCATCTCGATGAACGCCTCGACGAGACGGTCGGTTTTTGTGAGTTCGGTGCGCAGCAACTCACCAGTGAACGAGGGGTTCTGTGCGGCGAGTGAGTTGATCTCCTTTTGCCTGGCCAGCAGCGAGATCACGCGATCACGCGACTCTTCGTCAAGATTCTTCAGACGCTCGGCGCGCTCGGCTTCCTCCTGCTTGCGTTGATCCTCGTCAAACGACGGATCGAATAACCACTCCTGAAGCTTCTTCGATCCGGGAGCATTAACGACCCAGAGCACCTCGAGACCGACGGTAATCACGGCCAGTAAAGGATTGAGCGTGAGAGCTGAAGCGAGGAGACCGCCGGCGAGTAACGACAAGTTGTAGGGATTAGCAAACGCGGCTTTGAGGTAGTTGCGCTTCTCGTGAATCTTCTGCCGGACGAAAGCCTGCGTCGCGGCGAGCGTATCGTTACGCAACGGCGTGACGTTGACCGGTACCCCATCCTTCCGCATTGCTGTTTGCGGTGGCTTGGTCACGCCTTGCTTTTCGCTAGGTCCCATATACAGCAAGAAATTTAACCACTAAGACACGAAGACACAAAGTTTAATTTTTGTGCCTTTGTGTCTTAGTGGTTCAAATCTTTCTCAAGAAGTGCTTGGAGCGTAGATTAGGTCTAACAACTTCTTCTCTACCGCACGAAACTCCGGCGCCGATTTTAGCGCAATGTCGCGTACGGGGAAGGCCGGAACGTCAACCTGGTGCAGGATCCGGGCGGGTCGCGATGATAAGACGTAGATCGTGTCGGCAAGATAGACGGCCTCGGAAACGTCGTGAGTCACAAACAGGATCGTGTTGTTTTCAGCGCGAGAAATGTCGAGCAAAAGACTCTGCATGCCCCAACGCGTCTGCGGATCGAGTGCGCCAAACGGCTCGTCCATCAAGACCACTCGCGGTTTATTGACCAACGTCCGCGCGATCGCGACGCGCTGCTTCATGCCTCCGGAGAGATCTTTTGGATAACGATCGGCGAAATCCGCCAGCCCAACTGACTTCAGAATCGTCTCGGAGATCTTGCGTCGCTCCGACTTCTTCACACCCTGAAGTTTCAACCCGTACTCAACGTTCTCACGCACTGTCAGCCATCCAAAAGACGTGTAAGCCTGAAAAACCATCCCACGATCGCGACCGACGTCCGTCACCAGTTTTCCATCAACGAGCACTTCGCCTTTCGTCGGCGGCAGCAACCCCGCGACGGCTTTCAGAATCGTCGACTTGCCACAACCTGATGGACCAAGAAACACAACGATCTCGCCCGAATCAGGTTTATCGAGCACGTCAAACGAAACGTCGCGCACCGCTTCCGTGCGATTACCTTTGCGATCGATATACGTCACGCTCAGATCGCTCACGCGCAGCTTCGGCGGCACGCCGGTCTGATCGGCCTCATAGGTGGCAGGCTTACCTTTCCCCGCGCCGACGTCAACGGCGATCGTTCCGGGTTCGCCGGATTGTGGAAGTGTTTGTGGAGCTTCTGCTTCGGCCATGTGGTTCAGGACGCCTCGCGCCACCGGAAAAGGACGCTCGACATGAGACGAATGAGAAAGTCAGTTAAGAGTCCGATGCCGCCGATCACCAGCAGGCCGGCAAAAGACCATGAAGGTTTGTGGTGCGTGCGCGCGAGTTCGACCATGTAACCAAGACCGCGTTCGGGATTAACGGCTTCGGCGAGAATCACGTAAGTCCAGGCGATTGCGTTCATCACGCGAAAGCTGTCGAAGATTTCCGGCAAGGCCGCAGGCACGAGCACGGTGCGAATGACCTGCGCCTTCGACGCACCAAGTGTCAGCGCCGTTTGCACCAACTCTTCCGGTACGAGTCGTATTGAAGAGACAACTACCGGCAGCAAATAAACGAAGACGCCGAGAAACAGGAACGCGATCTTTTGTCGCTCATAAATGCCGAACCAAAGGATCAAAAGCGGAATGAACGCTGAAATCGGCATGTAGCGCAACGGCGCCATGATCGGCTCGAAGAAACGATTGATCGGATCGAATGCGCCCATCAGAATTCCGAGCGGCAAAGCGATCGCGGAAGCTAATAGAAAAGCGATCGCGATGCGTTGCGTCGAGACAAGAATCGCCGACGCCAGATCGTAGTGAAGAAAGAGTTGCAGCGTACCGCGCAGAACTTCAGTGGGCTTTGGCAGAAAGTTAGGATCAACCAAACCACCGTACGACAGGGCACACCACGCGCCAAGCACGAGCACCGGCGCAACAAAACCCAGCACAAATGCGGTGCGCTTAGGTAACGGCGCACGAATGGAGAAGAGAGTGCTTTTGCGTGAAGCCATCGTCAGTAACAGAAGATATAGGTCCTATTAGTCCTATAGGACCTATATCAATCCAGTGAAGTTTAGTTTGTCGCCAGGATCACTTTGATATCCGTGCGGCGGTTCTGTTGCCGTCCGGCTTCGGTGGTGTTCTCTGCGATCGGATTCGCCGAGCCGCGCCCAATCGTCTGAAACCGCGTCGGCGGAATGTTTGGAAAGTTTTTGACGATGTAATCTCTCACTGACCTTGCCCGTTGATCAGAAAGCGTCACATTTCCTGAAGCCGAACCAGTGCTGTCAGTGTTTCCTTCGACTCGCAGCACCGTGCTGCCGAAAGAAGTCATCGTCTCGCCGAGTTTATCAAGCAAGAGATACGATCCGGGCATGATTTCAGCAGAGCCAGGTGTGAATTGAATCTGGATCTGTTGATGCAGGATCGGAACATCCTTTTCAGAAGGCGCCTTTGCCACTACTGGAGCCTCTTCAACTTTCTGACCCGGAAAAGCACTCGCTACGGCCTGGAGGAAGCGCGTGTCGGCCCAGTCCTTCGCCTCGACATTCTTGCTAACCAGACCCTTCTTGCGCCAAATGATGTAGGCCGTGTTGAAGAGCGTGTCGTAGTGTGCCTTCGCTCCGGTTAGACCATAAAACTGTGCATTGTCCGCATACGGAGTGAGCTTCAGTCCGGAAAGCATTCCCGAAACAGTGTCGTTATCGAGCTTCAACGCTTGTCCAACCACTGCGTAAGAACCATTGGGATTGTTCTTGATCATCTCGATGCCATCGAGCCAGCCGCGCACGAAATCGCGAACAGTTTCAGGCGCTTGATCGATGATGTTCTGACGAGCACAAAGCGTGTCGGCAATGATGTTGGTGGCGGCCTGAGTCGAAACGAGTATGTGCGCTTCAGAGCCTCTCATGGTGACTGCACTCGAAAGATCCGGCTCCCACGTTACGGCAGCGTCAACCTGTTTCGCTTTGAAAGCCGCAGCAGCCGCCGGTGCGTCAGTGGTGAAAACAATATTCTTTTCCACCGCAGCGCGATCGTCGGGCGACAACCCTGACTGCGCCAACAAGTAAAGCAGCAGGAAGTGCGAAGGCGTAAACTGAGTACACGCGATCTTCTTCCCTTTTAGCTGTTCGACTGACGTGATCGACGAGAGCGCAACAATTCCATCACCACCACGCGACCAGTCCTGCATGATAATCGACTTCGCCTGTTGATTCTGCTCGGCGAGGATCGACGCTTCCCGGGCCCAGTTATCGACTGTGTTCCACATGATATCGACGTCGCCGTTGCGAAACGCTGAAAACTTGCTTGACGGATCTTCAAGCAACACAAACTTCACGTCGATGCCATACTTCGTCTTGTACTGCGAGCCGGGATTCGGATCCATGCCGTTGTTGAAAACGATTCCGGGCGCGTGACCAGCCCAGGTGTTTATGCCAACGACGAGTGGACGGTTCAATCGTCCGGTACCAACCGAAGCGCCGGAAACGCCAGTCGAGCCGACGTTGCGGCCCGGATCGGACAGCGAATCCTTCAGTTTGTCGAAGTCGCCTTTGGAGTCTTCACCGGAGACCTTTTCACCGCCGGCCCACTCTCTAATCGCATCACCTTTGTAATGCCAGGTAGCAAAACCGATAACAGCCACGACCACTACTGCAATAAAAGCCTTAGCCAAGGGAGTCAGTTTCATCTGTCACCTCATAAGGGGAATGGTCTTTGGTTTTTGGCCTTCGGTCTTTGCTTTCTTCGAACAAAGCTCAAAGACCAAAGACGTAAACCCAAAGACCTACATGGTCTTATTCGCTTGCTGCGCCTGCTGCGCGGCCTTCTTCGCCTTCAACTCGGCAAGCTGCTGTTTGGCTTGAACATCGCCGGTTTGATTGCGGAGCGCAGCCAACCTGGAGTCGAGTGAAGATTCCGAAAGTTCCTTGCCGAGGTTTGCTTCGGCAATCGTGGTCTTGATGTGCTGCCGCACGTTATCCAACGCCTTGACCTCAGCATCCACCGACAAGCCATCGAGCTGCTCCTGAACTTTGATACGCGCCTGCGCCGACTGCATCTTCGCCAGCATCGAATCGCGCTCGCTTTGCAGTTTTCTGATCTCGGATTGCACGCCGAGCAAAGAGGTCTTCGCCGAGTCGGCATCAGCCCGCGCCTGCTCCATCTCAGCTTTCAACTCGGCGACGTCCGCGGTAAGTTGATTCTTCTTCTGGATCAGAATGACAGCGAGATCGTCCTGGTTGGTTGAAACTGCCGTGTCGAGTTCCGCCTCCGTCTGGGCCAACTCGGTCGTCGCGCGTTTGTAACGTTCGTCGAGCTCTTCACGCCGGCGAATGATGCCCGCGGTGGCGGTTTTTAGTTTCGAATACTTCGCCACCATCGAGTTGATTGCGTTCTCGTAGGCAATTTCCGGGTGCTCCTTTTCGATGTCCGAAATCCACAGCGATAGGAAACCTTTCCAGAGGTTAGCCAATCGTTTGAACATGCGCTTGTTTCCTTTCTTTAACTAGCCCGGCTTTACACAGCCGGAGGAATTAGCCGAAGGATTAGCCAGCGGCGGCCTGGTCTGAAGGATCGTGGAGTTTCGGTGAAGCCTTCACTACTTTTCCCACTGTCTCCTGACCGAAAAATTCAAGCACCTGCTGAACTTCGAGCTTCTTATCGTTGCACACCTTAATCAAGTTCTGCTGTTCGTCGACACTCTGTTGCATCACGGCGCGAATGTTTTTGATCTCTTCTTCATACTGCTTGATGCGTGCGTCAGACTCCTGAATCAACTTCTCATTATCGGCGGCGCCATTACGGATGTAACCATCAAGCGCCTGAATTTCTTCCACGGTGGCTTCGATTATTTTTTCGATCGGGACGCCGAAGGCTTTGAGTGAAGCTTCGACGATCTGCTTCTTTACGGCGGCGTCAGTGCCGGCCGGGAGGCTGCGCAACAGGTCGGTAGTTCGCGCGACGCGTTGTTGCTCTTCCTCATCGACGCCGGCGGAGGTAAACACCGCGACGAAGTCGACCTGACCACCGGTAGGGCGTGGTGGCGTAGTTTGAAAAACGGATTGAGTGGGCGAAGGTGCTGTGTAGTCAACGGTTGGAGGTGTTGCCACCTCTGGAATTTCACCTGGGTCTGGTACAGCGGGTTCGGCAGGCTCGTCGCGCTCGATAAACCAACCAGCGACAGTCGAGCCCCAGCCTTTCTTCTCGCTCATAAATGGGCGGTCCCCCGGTAACCGGAAGTAAAAACCGCGATAGATTATCAAAAATGCGAAAACTTGAACATGTTCGCGGTGGAAATACGATGTGGGAGGCGGAAGGGTTCACTGGAATCCAGGCGCCGGTTCAGCTTTTGGCGACTCCTTGGAGTGCGGCGGCCTGACGCCGCAAAGATACCTGCAAGGGGTGGCCAAAGTTCGCATTAATCCTGAGCATGGCCCGGCAGAACGCGAAATCGCCGACAGGTTTGACGTCCAGGGTTATCCGCGGTTCTACGTGATTCGAACTCCTTCGTCGGCGCCGAGGAATCTTCAGCCGTTTAGACGAGGTGGCAGTTTCACAGCTGAGCAGTTTGCAATTTTCTGTCAAGACGCTGCGCCCTCACCCTCGTGGAACAAGGCTGGAGCTAGTCAGTCTTCGCCTGTCGTGGTTAACGAGACGGTCCGGAATACGCGGTCGGCTACAAAAGGTGAGGTTGGAGCGCTGCCGGTAATTGTCAAAGATGCCATCGCGGAACGTTCGAATCACAGTCAGAGTCATTCGGGACGGATTGCCAGAGCCGCAGGATGACGACTGGTCCATGGCTTCTCCTGAGGAACGGATTGAAGCTGTGTGGACACTGACCAGGCTCTGTATGGCCTGGAACGAACCTTCAGACGTTGAACCAAGACTTCAAAGAACTGTTACTCGCCTTCAACGCGCGGCTTCGCCAGACAGGTTGGAGTTGGCTGATTAACTCAGCCGCGAGTGCTCCGAAGGAGCACCATGTTTATAGCACCACATCGCAAAACGTGGGGCGCTCCAGCGGAGCGCAATGTGAGTCGGAAGCTTGAGCGGTACATGCCGCTCCTGCCGGAGCGGAACAATCAGGAGTCTGAGAGCTATAAACATTCTGCTCCTCCGGAGCAAAGAACCTCAGACCATCGAGAATTCTGCTCCTCCGGAGCAAAGAACCTCAGACTATCGGGACTTCTGCCCCTCCGTAGCAAGAATCTCAGACCGTCGAAAATTCTGCTCCTCTGGAGCAGGAACCTCACAACAGCGGGGCAGCCCACAGAGCTTGATCCCAACCTAAACTATTGCAAATTCGGCCCGATATTCGTAATCTATCCACGCACCGCAACCTCTCTCCGAATATTTTTCATCTAGAAGTCCGTATCTCCCCCAATAGAACCAAGATCAATGCTACGCGCCAAGTACAGCTTGAACGGTCACCCGTCCCTAAAAGGAGCTACGAAAATGAGAGTATTTTGTCCAGAACACAAGAGAGGTTTTTTCGCTCCTCGGCAAAGTCCTATCAAGTGTGACAACCGCGGCCACGTGCTCGGCGAAATCGATTTCGCAGGCGAAGCGCACTCCCCGGTCGAGGTTCAATGGCAGTACTGCTGCAACTGCGAGCACTTCTGTCCCGCCGACTTCGACCAGTACGGCCTGCAACGTTGTCCGGTGTGTACGCGCAAGAGTTCGCTCATCTACTTGTGCGACGGCTGTCACGTCATCAGCTTTGAATCAACCACGCCACTCCAGACAAAGAACTTCACGCTTACGTCCGAAGGCGTGCCGCAACCTTCTTGTCCCGGTTGCCTGAGACCAGCTTCTGCAGACCTGCACGAACACACTTGCGAAGACTTCAACGTCACGTTTGTTACCGCGCTCAACACTTGTCCGCTTTGCGAAGAACGTCTGGACCTCGCTCCGGCGTTTCCGTCGCGCGTTGCCGACTATCTGAAACGAATCAGAGCTTCACAGAAGCTAAACGTCACTTTCGATTACGAGACGGGTGCGTTCGTGCCGGTTGAAGATGGCGAGTTCGTGGTGGTGACCAATACCGACCAACCGTTCCTGTTACCACGCGCACCGAAGTTTGCCAGCAAACGCGACTTCTACGAGTTCTACCAGGACTACTATCACTGCCCGAATCCTGACGCAGGCGAAGTTCAGGTTCTTCATCCGGCTTTCGTCACGCAAACCGATCAGGGTTGGACACTTCAGGCAACCGGCATTCTGGAAGTGATTCCCGAACCACCAAAGAAGAAGATCGTTAGCGCTCCGTTGGTCCAACTGCCGGTGGTGAAGCGTGAAGAACCGGTTCACGAACCGGTTGCTGCACCACCACCTGCAAAGAAGGAAGAGCCGGGAGTAAGAGCCTGTCCTGACTGCGGTTCAATGATCGAAGAGAAGTATGCTTACTGTTGGAAGTGCGGCCATGCGATGACCGGACGGATCAAGCCACCCGGCACATTGCTCTCCTCGGCGCCAGTCGAGTTGGACGACGACGAGCAGACTGTGCAACACGAAGGACGTCCGCCTAGTTCGACGATGTTTTCGTGGACCAACGCGAGACCTTCAGAGCGTCCGGGAGCGGCGCGAGGATCAGTGCTGAAACTGATCGCGATCGCCGGTGTTTCGGTGTTGTTGCTGTCGCTCGGCTTGTTCGGCCTATTCCGTTCGGACGGGACGACTGCAAGCGCTATTGTGGAGCAGCCCGCACCACAGATCGCGCAGCCGAATCCTGCGGCAATTACCACCGAGGTATCGCGTGCGGCGCCAACTGAGACGACCACGCAGCAACTAGTCGCCACTCCCGAAGATGAGTTGAAGAAACTACGCGAACGACGAATGACGGCGCCTAACTCCGAAAGGTCGCGGATCTTCCAGGCGTTTGCGAAGGTCGAGAGGCAGTATCCGCGCGATTACCGGTTCCCGTACGAGCGTGCGAAGCTGGCAGCAAAGGGATCGAAAGCGGCCTCGCGAACGGCGGCTTTCAAGGCACTGAATACGGCGGCAGAGAAAGCGATCCAGACTGGTAAGGCGAATGAGATGTTGAGCGGGTTGGAAACGGATAAGAATGGTGACTTCAATCAACTCGCGCAGGGGCGATTCGAGTGGGCCAAACTCGTGGCGGCACTAAAGAGACGCGACACGAGCCTTTTGAGTGAATAAGAGTTTCTCGCGCAAAGACGCAAAGG
>JBIOVO010000186.1:0-8426 GCA_044867735.1 Pyrinomonadaceae bacterium
AAGCCCCTCTTCCTGACCTGCACTATCTTCCTGCCTTGCACTATCTTCCTGACCTGCACTATCTTCCTGACCTGCACTATCTGAAGTATTTACTGATTTTTATCGGAATAGCACTCCTCGGCGGTCTTGCTTATCTGTTCATATCCCGCAGTAAAACTGAAACGCGTCTTCCCGCGATCAACTTCGAACAGGTCACGTACCAATCCGGTCCGGAGTTCTTTCCTTCGCTCTCGCCTGACGGAAAGTCGATTGCCTACGCCAGCCGTGCATCAGGCAACTGGGACATCTACCTGCAAACCGTCGGCAACGGCAACTCGATCAACCTGACAAAGGATTCCTCGAGCGACGATTCTCAACCGGCTTTCTCACCCGACGGGAAACGCATCGCGTTTCGCTCAGACCGCGGTGGCGGAGGCATTTACGTGATGAACGCCGATGGTGAGTCGGCGGCGCGCGTGTCTGACTTTGGCTACAGTCCTTCGTGGTCTCCGGATGGCGAGCAGATTCTGGTCGGCACGGAGAAGATCCCGCAGCCATCGAACCGTCCCACAAAGAGTCAGCTTTGGAGGATCGATCTGAAAACCGGTCAACGGCAGCGAGTTTCCGAAGGAGATGCGCTGCAACCAACTGTCTCCCCGCATCAGAAGCGTATCGCTTACTGGAGTCGGCCCGATCGATACGGCCAGCGCGAACACATTCGCACGATCCCGATCGATGGCGGCGACGCAGTTGCAGTCACCGATGGCTCTTCAACCGATCTCAATCCGGTTTGGTCGCCTGATGGCAAGCATTTGTACTTCTCCAGTAATCGCGGCGGGAGTTCGAACATCTGGCGCGTTGCGATTGACGAGAACACCGGTGCGACTTCCGGCGCTCCTGAAGCAGTAACTGCAATTGGCGCGACCACCGCGGTCCTGCACCTCAGCTTCTCGCGCAACGGGCAGCTCGCTTATTCGGCGCAGACTGAGATCCGAAACTTGCGCAGCGTGTCTTTTGATCAAAATCAGGGAACGGCCGGCACGCCGGTTTCCATCACTCAGGGTTCGATGCAGCTATGGTTTCCGGACGTGTCACCGGATGGTGAATGGTTGGCGGCCTATTCGATGGGCCAACAACGTCACATCTTTATCATGCGAACGGATGGTTCGGAACAGCGTGACCTCACGCCCGACAATTATCGCCACTCCTGGCCGCGCTGGTCTCCTGACGGCAAACGCATCGTGTTTACTTCGCGCCGCACGGGCGATTACGAACTATGGATCATGAATCGCGACGGTTCAGGTTTGCGGCAGCTTACGCAAAGCGGCGGTGGTCACTATGCGCCGTGGTCTGCCGGCGGCAACATGATTGCCTACTCGATTCACACGCCCCGGAACGATGCCGTCATCATTCATCCGGACAAAGAGTGGAGCGAACAGAAGTTTGTGTACCTGTCAGCGCTTGATGATGCGAGCCTGTCGTTTGAAGGATGGTCGTGGTCTCCGGACGGGAAGAAGCTGGCCGGCATCAAGCACCTGTCGAATGGAGCTCACTCAGGGATCGGCATCTACGATCTCGAATCGAAGAACTACGATTGGTTGACTGACTTCGGCGATTGGCCCATCTGGTTGAACGATAACCGCCGCCTGCTCTTTGTCAGTCAGGGAAAGCTCTTTCTGTACGATCTGCAATCGCGAAAATATCAGGAAGTGTTGGTAGTGACGGATCAGGACGTCGAGATCGGCAGCCCCGCGATCTCACGCGACAACCGCACGATCTACTTCACGTATGTTGCCGCTGAAGCCGATGTTTGGCTGATGAACATGAATTAATGATTTGCGTGAATCCGCGGCTGGATCACTTGAACGGATTGCGTTCCGGCGCTTCTTCATGATCGTCAATCGCGTGCAGTAATCCACGCACGATCACATTCAACATCGGAATGCGGTGACGGATCCAGACGCGCATCGGATCGGGCCGCGCGCCGAGACGTGCTTTTGGTTCGAGCGCCGTGCGGCCGAGTGAGAGTCGTTTGCAACCGAGCGCGATGGCGTGTCCGATTACTGATTGCAGTAGCCGGAAGTAGATCGGGATCTCAGCGTTCGCAGCTCGATCGAAGCCGATGTAATAACCCACGGCTGTCTCGCCGTCTTTCACTGTCGTTACGAATCCCAGCAGCGTTTCGCCTTTCTTGAGAACCGTGAAGCGCATGTCGTCGCCGAGACTTCTAGCGAGCGCCGGTAGAAACTCGACTGGCAGTGTTACTAATCTTAGACGAGCGTTACCGTGCGTTTGCAGATAGAGATCGTGGAGCTGCCTGGCGCTTCGCATGATCTCATCCGTTTTGATCTCTTCGACGCTACAGCCGGCCGCGGTAACTTCTTTCTCGATCTGTTTGGCCTGCTTCCGGTACTTCGACGTCAGACTGGCGAGATAGTCATCGTAACTTTTCCACCTCTCAGAAATGTCGAGCACCATGTTCGGTTCCGTTTCGAGCTCTCGATACGAGAAACGCGAAAGGGCGGTGGCGGAGGATGCGTGTGCGTCGGTGATGTCCTTGACCATCACGAAGGCGGTGTCGCCAAACAACTTGTCCACGCGACGCAGGCGATAGATAGCCTCGGCAACTGCGGGCCAAAGCGGTGCGTGGTCCACGTTTGGGGCAAACGAGATTCCGTGCATGCCCCAGGAAAGCAGGTTGCCGCAAACGAGCATCTTCTCTTCGTGACCATCGAGTGGAATGTTTGTCGCTGATTTCTTCCGCAGACGCGCCATTGAGACGGTCACGCTTTGAGCCGCGATGGCAGCCACTGGTTCCTTCTCGCGGAAGATCAATGCGTAACACGGGCGCAGGTTCTCGGGGCCGGCATCTTCGAGCACGCGCAAATAGCGACGCGAGAAGAAGAGCGAATCGTGACCCGTGACCTTGTTCCAATGCGACTCGTCGAGATAATCGATGCTGTCGGCAATCGCAAAAGCAAACCCGCTTGGTCGATGCCGTTCCTTATGATGCTCGCGCAGGTCGCGCGCTTTGGTGACGAGTTTCGTGAGTGGTTTCAGGTTTGGCATGATTGGGTCACTATTGGCGCTGGTCCATTTCCTGGGCTTCCTGGATTGCCTCAAGTTCCGGAAGTGCAATCAGGTCTTTGGGTCGGCCGGCGGCGCGCTTGGCAGCAATTAACTTTTTAATGTCGATAACGGCGAAGGGATAACCAAATAATTCAACCATTAAAGCGCCCTTAAGGACTTCTTCATACGCGCCTACACCGAGAACCTCGCCCAAGAGATCGAGATCTCCAATATCCGTGGTGAAGGTAAAGTTCAAACCACGCTTCAATGTCTCGGCATCCAGAATAAAGGGTATTCCTTGCGGAGCGTTTCTCAGTCGAGCCTTGACCGATTTCAATGCTCCAGCCAGGCGTTCGAGGTTTGCAGGAGTCCGCGAGTAGCAGAGGTCGAGATCACTTGTGAGAAGCAAAGAACCGTGAATCGCGGCCGCTATGCCCCCCACGATAACGCAGTCCACTCTGTGTTCGCCTAACAGTCGGAGAGGTGCCTCAATGATTTTGGTCGGCAGTGGCATTGGCTGGACCAATTATGCGTAATGACGACTTGAGCTTCGCGATACTCTCGATGAAATCATCAATCTTGCGGATTCGCTCTTCCGGTGTGAGTCGCAGATTTTCAAGCGTGAGTGTGAGATCTATTCCAAACTCAGCAGCGCGCGCCGCTGCCGAACCGGGCGGTGGATCAAGGAAATAGCTTTCGATGTCTGCCGTCATGATGCTGTCAGTATAACACTCTGCCCAGCAAGGGAGTGATTTTGTGCTTTTTGTGCTTCTTGGTGGCGTGAGTTGCTAGAATGCTGTCATGCAGTGTCCAAGGTGTCAGAGTGAGCGGATTCAGAGGGATTACGATGATGCGGTCTTTTTTCTTCGCATGTTCGGGATGCACAAATTGTTGTGTAACAACTGCGGACTCGTTTTCAAGGGATTTGACCCGCTGGGAACGCGCCAACGCGAGCCAGCCAGCTCCGAGGAGAAACGGGCTTCCAATCGCCGCCGTGGAGCACGCTACTACGCGCACCTGCCCAGTGCTATCTCGCTAATCGACGGCACGGTCCAAGTCGGGAAAGTTTCGTATTCACAACCTTCAAGAGGCCACTGCGAGACGATCAGCAAGTACGGAATGAGTTTCTCGTTCGTCGGTACAAAGTTCAGCGAGTCGGAGCTTACGAGAAAAGGGCAGCTGTTGTTTGTTCGGGTTGACTTGCCGGAAGGGCCGGTGGAGGCAGTCGTGACGATCGTCACATCTGAGCGAGTCGGCGAGGAAGGGAAGCGAAAGTGGTTGCTGGGCGTGAAGATTCACCAGATGGCGGAGGCTGATACTGAGCGGCTGGCGGCGTATCTGGAGAAGCGTAAGGTCGAGAGACCGGTGATTATTTCGGAGTGAACGCTGCGGCGAAAGTAGCGAAAATAAAGATTTCTCGCGCAAAGGCGCAAAGGCGCAAAGGAAAGACAAGAGGGACTTAAACTTTGCGTCTTTGCGCCTTTGCGTGAGAAACCTTTCAAGCGAAGTGAACGAAGCAACGGAAAACCCCAATCGCGAATGGCGACTAAAGCTAGTGGTGTTCGTTTCAGGCGCGGTGCTGATGGGCCTCGAGATGACCGGGAGTCGTGTTCTCGCCATCCACTTCGGTTCATCGATCTACGTTTGGGGCGCGATCATCGGCATCTTTCTCGCGGCGCTTTCTCTCGGTTATTACTCCGGCGGAATTCTCGCCGACCGCAAACCAACTTTCTACCTGCTCAATCTCCTCCTCCTAATCGCAGGCTTCTGGTTGATGCTCATTCCGTTTTACGCGAACCAGATCTGCCGCACGGTGTTGCAACTCAATCCGGGTGAACGGCTTGGCCCATTACTCTCGACCACAATCCTCTTCGGTGGACCAAGCGTACTGCTCGGCATGGTGTCTCCATATTCAGTCCGGCTCGCCGCCCGCGAGATCGAGCGCATGGGCAACGTCTCCGGCAGACTCTACGCACTCTCAACATTCGGAAGCATTGCGGGAACGCTTCTCACAGCCTTCTGGCTGATTCCTGCGGTTGGCGTGCGAATGCTGTTGCAAGTGCTGGGACTCTGTCTCGTGCTCTTACCGCTCGCGGTCCTGCCGCGATCAAACAAACGCAAGGCACTCGCGCTCGGCTCGATCGTCCTGGCCCCTTTGCTGATCTTTCTAAACTCCAAAACCGTCACGCCGGCAGCGCCACAACAAACAATCGTCTTCGAAGGCGACTCGCCGTATCACTACATAAAAGTCGTTGACGACAAGCAACGAAACACGCGCTTTCTACAGTTCAACAACTACATCGAAGGCGCAATCGATCTAAACCCGCCGCACGACACGCGGGTGGGTTACACAAACGCCTTCCACCTTGCGCGCATTTTCAAACGAGATCTGAAAAACATCCTGATCATCGGCGGCGGCGGAGGTATCGGAGCGCGCAAGTTCGTTGCTGACGACGAAAACGTCGTAGTCGATCTTGTCGAAATAGATCAGGAGGTGGTTGATCTCAGCGCCAAATACTTCTACCTCCAACCCGGACCACGTTTGCGCGTTCACGTCGAAGACGGAAGAAACTTCGTCCGCCGTACGACAACGAAATACGACCTGGTCGTACTCGACGCGTTCACCATCGGTGGACAGATTCCGTTTCACTTAACGACGCTGGAATTCATGCGCGAGGTCGAACGGTTAATGAATCCCGGCGGGGTGTTGCTCGCAAACATCAACGGTACACTCCAGGGCTCGCGTAGCCGGATCCTGCGTTCCGAGTACAAGACCGCTGCGACGGTCTTCGACAGCGTCTATCTCTTTCCGCATCTGCACGAGAGTGAACGCAAACAGGGAGGCGCGATCGATCCGAATCGCTCGCGCAGCATAATTCTGATCGCCCTCGATGGTTCAGAGCGTTGGACCAAAGATTCGGTGGCTGCCGTTGCCGCGGGCCTTGAGGGAACAGTCCACACGCCGACGTTTCTCCAAGACGCGCAACAGTTCTACACCGGTAGCTTGTTCACCGATGATGTGCCTTTGTTGACTGACAACTATGCACCCGTTGACACGATGGTCTTCTAGACTCGCTGCGCTCGCCGCGCTGGTTACGTTCGCAGCGTGTACCAAGCCGTCGCCTCCACCTTTCAAACAACCTCGCTTCGATCAGGATCGTGCCTTCAGTCGTTTACAGGAGTTGTGCTCGTTTGGGCCGCGTAACCACGATAGCGCCGGCAAGGCGAAGGCTGAAGAGTGGATTCAGAACGCATTGAAAGCCGCGGGCGCTGAAGTCACGGTGCACACGTTTCAGCACACGCCAAAAGGATCGACTCAGCGCACAACCTTTCGCAACATCATCGGTCGCATAGGCACACAACACACACGACGCGTGATGATCGGAACTCACTACGACACGCGTGCCACCGCCGACAAAGACCCCGACCCGACGCGCCGAAGCGAACCAATCACGGGCGCTAACGACGGCGCCTCCGGAGTCGCAGTGCTCCTGGAAATGGCAGCGTTGTGGAAAGACCAACCGCCACCAGTCGGCGTTGATCTGATCTTCTTTGACGGCGAAGACTTCGGAGCCGGTCAGGAATGGGACGACTATTTTCTCGGTTCGAAAGCGTGGCTGAGGGATCATCCTGACTACCGTCCGGAGTGGGGGGTGGTGCTCGATATGGTCGGCGACGCTGATCTTCGCATCCTGAAGGAGAAGAACTCGCTGCTAAGCGCTGCCGCAATCGTGGAGCGAGTTTGGAACGCCGCCGGGCGCGTTCGCTCCGAGGCGATCGCCGACGAGCGCGGCGGGCTTGTCCACGACGATCACACCGCTTTTCTCGAAAAAGGCATACCAGTCATACTGCTGATCGACTTTAGATACCAATGGTTTCACACGACCGCCGATACGCCTGACAAATGTTCCGCCAGGAGTTTGGGAGAAGTGGGACGAGCGGTGATGGAGGCGGTCGAAGCCCCGTAGGTTTGATCCACAGATTACACAGATTTCTTAATCGAGATCGGTGTAATCTGTGGATACTTTTGTCTTTTCGCCTGCTCTCACGCAAAATGCCTAACGTGACGCAAATGACCTCGCTTACAAATCGCTGGAAGGCCGTTTTGTTGGTCGGCCTCTGTCTCTGTTTCTGCCAATGTAACCCGACTAACAGCGCCGAGCCGCCGAAACCGCCGCCCGAAAACGTCCCGGCGCCGAAGTATGGCTATGAAGTGCTCAACATGTGGGAGCACGACCCGTACGCGTTCACGCAGGGCTTCGTGTTTTTCGAAGGCAAACTGCTTGAGAGCACCGGAGAAGAGGGGCGCTCGAGCCTGCGACGCGTTGAGCCTCAGACAGGCAAAATCCTGAAGAAGGTCAACGTGCCTGAGCCTTACTTTGCCGAGGGAATAGCGGTTCTGAACGGGAAAGTCTATCAACTGACGTGGCAGCACCAGCTAGGATTTATCTACGACGCCAAGAGCTTCGAGCGGGTCGGCGACTTTAAGTACGAAGGCGAGGGTTGGGGGCTTACGACCGATGGGCAGTCGTTGATCTTGAGCGATGGGTCTAATCAAATCAGGTTTTTGGACCCGGCCAGCTTTAAGGTGACGAAAACCATCACAGTTAACGACAACAAGACGCCGATCAATCAACTCAACGAGCTCGAATGGGTGCAAGGCGAGATTTACGCCAACGTTTGGCACGATCAAAAAATAGCTGTGATAAATCCCCAGAACGGGCGTGTAACTGCGTGGATTGATTTAACGGGTCTGATGCCGCCGGAGGAGCTAAGCGATCCGGAAGCGGTTTTGAACGGCATTGCCTACGACCAGGCAAGCGGCCGGCTTTTCGTGACCGGAAAGCTCTGGCCGCGAGTGTTTGAGATCAAGGTGAAGAAGTAACGCCGAAGGCGTTGGATGATTGTAGCGCGTTTGCATATGACGCCGGAGGCGTTGGCTAATTTCGCCCGTTTGCATATAACGCCGGAGGCGTTGGTCAATTTCGCCCGTTTGCATATAACGCCGGAGGCGTTGGCTAATTTTAGCCCGTTTGCATATAACGCCGGAGGCGTTGGCTAATTTCAGCCCGTTTGCATATAACGCCGGAGGCGTTGGCTAATTTCAGCCCAGGGTTGCTTCAACCCTGGGTAACCGGTGTCTAAAGGGATCAATAAACGCTGAAAGCGTTAGGCCTGTTCGATGTTAACTCCTTCAGAGTTCAAGAGGTTTGGTGGGAACTAAACCCAGGGTTGAAGCAACCCTGGGCTGAAATTAGCCAACGCCTCCGGCGTTATGTTGCGAACGGGCGAAATTGACCAACGCCTCCGGCGTTATGTTGCGAACGGGCGAAATTGACCAACGCCTCCGGCGTTATGTTGCGAACGGGCGAAATTAG
>JBIOVO010000187.1:0-11322 GCA_044867735.1 Pyrinomonadaceae bacterium
TGGCTTCCGAGTCAAGACGCGAGACAAATGAAAATCTGCGCTCTAAAAGCGTACAAGGTCACAAATTGTGACCTTGTACGCTTTTAGGCTAACGCCAGCTTCCTCAATCATTTAAGAACGCTATCCTATCATCCGTGATTTCTAAGGTCACAAATTGTGACCTTAAAGATTGGCATCGTCTAATGAACCATTGGGTCGGAGAATGATTCCTCGTTGCCGATGCTGAGGGCGAGGGCGCGGATGGCGGCGCGGGCGTCGTGCTGCTGTTCTTGAGGAAGGAGGGTCCAGGCCAGAGATATGGGACACTCGGAGTCGTGTGCCGGCGACTTGTGACAGACCGGACACGGATCCACTGAAAGCTCGAGCACCACGTAGAGCTTCGCCAGCAACGTGATGATGAGTTCAGCGCGTTTCTTCTGCTCGTCAGATTCGAACATGGAAATTATCCGCAGCTTACGAACTAGTACTGCAGCGTATTTTCCCATCGCACGCGCTTCAGGAGCGCAAAGTCAGAAAGCATCTTGCCGGCGCCGAGTACGACCGAGGTGAGCGGATCATCGGCAACGAAGACCGGCAGACCGGTCTCGGTTCTCAAACGTTTGTCGAGATTTGCCAGCAACGCTCCACCGCCAGTCAGGACTACGCCACGATCAATGATATCCGCCGACAGTTCGGGCGGTGTACGCTCGAGTGCGACACGAACGGCATCGACGATCGCACTGACTGCGGGATCGAGCGCCTGGCGCACTTCTTCATCGCTAACCATGATTGTCTGGGGGATACCCTCGACCAGATTGCGGCCGCGCACTTCCATCGACAACGGTTCGTCGAGCGGAAACGCACTGCCGAGCTGAATCTTAATCTCTTCCGCGGTGCGCTCGCCTATCAAAAGGTTGTACTTGCGCTTCACATACTCCGCCACGGCGTTGTCCATGGCATCGCCGGCCGTGCGCACTGCGCGTGCGTAAACGATCCCGCCCAAACTGATGACCGCGATGTCTGTCGTGCCGCCGCCGATATCGACCACGATATTCCCGTGCGGTTCGGTTATCGGCAGTCCGGCGCCGATCGCCGCGGCTACTGCTTCTTCAACGAGGTAGACTTCCGACGCCTTGGCGCGATATGCGGAGTCTTCGACTGCGCGGCGCTCAACCTGGGTGATCTCACTCGGAATTCCAATCACAACCCGCGGACTAACCCACGTCCGGCCGTTGTGGGCTTTGCGGATGAAGTGCTGGAGCATCTTCTCGGTGACTTCAAAATTGGCGATGACGCCATCCCTCATCGGGCGAATCGCAACGATGTTGCCGGGCGTTCGGCCGAGCATCTCCTTCGCTTCCTTACCGACTGCCTCGACACTGTTTGTCACCTTATTAATAGCGACGATGGATGGTTCGCTGAGCACGACGCCGCGTCCTTTAGCGTAGACGAGGGTGTTGGCGGTACCGAGGTCGATGGCCAGGTCGTTGGAGCGCAGTCCGGAGAGCAGAGGGAAGGACATAGTGACACCTCAATTTCAGTCGATTTATGGTTTCTTCTGTTGACGAAGATCTGGGAAGGAAACTCCCAAAAAGTGTGTCTTTGTATGGAAAACAAAGACTAACATTATTTAGTTTATTGAGGAGTGAGTGTCAAGAAGAATTTTGTGAAGAAAGCCGCAGATTACACAGATCGTGGCTGCTCCCTGTGTAATCTGCGTGATCTGAGGTTAGTACTGCCAATTCACCGTCACGAACCCGGTGCCGCTGGTCGGGACCGTGTATTGATGATTACTCCCGGCCTCCCAGGTCACCGCCCCATTGGCCGCGATCTTGATGAACTTGAATTGAATCGTTTGTCCCGCCGGCACACCCGCGGTGATGAACCAGTTCGGGTAATTCGGCGTCAACATCGGGCCGACCGCGCCTTGCCAGGTGGTTGACCAATTACTGAGTTCGACCGTGTTTCCGGTCAGGAAAATGTAATCCCCAACCTGCGTCGGCGAGGCGTTGTTGACCGTGAAGACGATCGGAATGAGTTTGGCAGTCAGCACCGTGTACTGTATTCCGTTCGAAACTTGCCCGCTAGAATTCGTCACCGTCACATTGTAATTACCGTTCGTCACCGAAGGGGTCGTGGCGGTGATCTGCGTCGCCGACCACGAATTCACGGTCGCGGTCGTGGCGCCAAACTTCACCGTGCCGGTCGCGCTGCCGAAGTTCTTCCCGCCGATGACAACCTTCACTCCCGACTGTCCGACAGTTGGTCCGATCGAACCGATCTGTGGCGTCGATGTCCCTTCCGTGAATTGCCAAACGGCGACCGTGTGGGCAGGAAGCGTGAAATTCGTAACCGGATTGTTGCCGCCGGATCCTGCACTCACGACGATCGACGATCCGCCCAGCAGCCCGGTCAGGTAATCGGAATAGTTGCCGGCCGGCAGCGACGTGTTGAGGCCGGTGATGTTGTAGTTGGTGGTTTCGTTTTTATTGATCGCAACTAACACCACATTGCCGAAGAACTTTCGTTCGTAGATGTAGACGTCGTTGTTGATCCAGCGTTGGCCCATCGAGCCGTACGGAATCGCCGTGTTGTTGCGCCGCAGCGTGGAGAGTTTGTTGACCACTTGATACGCGGTCGTGCTCGTGCTGAAGTTGGTCATCATCGGACGGTTGTAAGGATCCGTACCGCCGCTGGTGTCGTTGTGCAGATACTGTTCGGTGCCGTAGTAGATGCAGGGAATGCCACGACTGGTGAGTGTGAAAGCGAGCGCTTCGTGGAGACGATTGTTGTTATTGTTGATTGAGAGAAAGCGCGCCATGTCGTGGTTGTCGATAAAGGTGACGAGATCGTCTTTCCAGGTGAAGTTGTTTCCTTCCTGCGTGATGACGGTATCGATCTCGGAGAAGTTTGCGTTTGATCCGAAGACGTTCCGGATTGCGGCGTTCAAGGGAAAATCAAGCATCGAGATGCCGCTCTTGTTGGAATACTTGTAGGAGTCCGCGTAAAGCGGATCTGAAGTCGTGCCTTGAAACCACTCGCCAAACAAGAAACTATCGCCATAAGTGTAGATCGAATTTGCGAGCGTATACTGCCAGCCCCAATTCAGGTGCTTTATCGCATCGATGCGAAAGCCATCGACGCCGTGTTGCTGAAATAATTGTGCGGCTGCCTTGAGATAAGCATCCATCGTGGGATGCTGCTGGTTGATGTCGGCGAGATCAAAGAGCGTGTAGTACTGCGTTTGATAACGATCGTCCCATCCCCCACCGGAGATGTTCGGATTGTGGTGGAAGTAACCGTTGGTGTCGTTCGTGAAGTTACCGAGAAAGGAGCCGTTGTCGTAAAGCGAGCCGAATTCACCCGCGTTGTTCTGCGTCGAGTGGTTGGGCGCGAAGTCGACGATGACTTTGATTCCGTTTTGGTGCGCGGCGGTGACGAGGTTGTCAAATTCGGTCCAGGAATTACTCGAATTGCCGAAGTGTTCTTCAATGCGTTTGAAGTCGCGTGCCTGGTAGCCGTGATACGAAGCAGTCGGGTTGCCACCGCCATCGGGAATGTTTGTGTTGAGATTGTCCACCGGCGGCGAGATCCAGATCGCGGTCACGCCCATGCCCGCAAGGTACGACATCTTCTGTTGGATACCCGCGAGATCTCCTCCCCAGTAAGCACGCCAGTTTGTTTTAGTTGAATCGTAGAGTCCGGAACTCTGCGAGGGATTGTTGTTTGAACTGCTGCCGTCGAAGAAACGATCGGTAATGATCTGGTAAATCACTTCGCGTTTGAAGTCAGCCGCCGGAGCGAGTCTTAAAGGAGCGAGCAGAACGGATAGAAGTAAAGAAAAGATGAAGAGTAGACGTGAGAACTTGCGCATGAGAAATACCTCCTCGTGAGTCAAACACAAAATCTATATACCTCGCTCGAAAAGGTGTCAATAAGAATTACTCGCGCAAAGACGCAAAGGCGCAAAGTTTCTGACCTGCGGTGCCGGAGGTCTTAACTTTGCGCCTTTGCGTCTTTGCGCGAGTAATCCTTACTTAAAACTCACCGCCTCAGTATTCCCCCCGCACACCACGACTCCAACGCGTTCGCCTGCCTGTGGCTTATACCTCCCCGACAACAACCCGGCGAACGCAGCCGCACCGCCAGGCTCAGCGACCACTCGCACAGCGTCCCACAACTTCTTCTGCGCGGCCACGATCTCTTCGTCACTAACGAGCACCGCTTCACGCACGTACCGCTGTGCGATCGGAAACATCTGCTTGCCAACTTGCCGCGGAGCCAGCGAGTCAGCCGCGATTCCACCCGCCGGTGCGTCCACTGGTTCGCCTGCTTTCAACGCGCGCTCGAGCGTCGGCGCCTCGAACGGCTCTATGGCGATGATCTTTACTCGATCCTGGTACCACGAAGCCACGCCGCCAATCAGTCCTCCGCCACCAACCGCTACCAGCAGCGAATCGAGCCGCGGAGCCTGTTCTTCCAACTCCATTCCCAGCGTGCCCTGGCCCGAGAGCGTCTCGGTTCCTTCATAAGCATGAATCGGAAGCGCGCCCGATTCTTTGGTCCATGCTTCACTGGCTTCAAGTGATTCGGCATACCGATCTCCTGTAATCACCAACTCGGCGCCGTAACCGCGAATCCGATGGAGTTTCGCTTTTGAAGCAACGGACGGCACAAAGATCGTTGCGCGTTTGCCGAGCGTCATCGCTGCGTAAGCGACGGCAGCACCGTGATTACCTCCCGAAGCAGCCACGACGCCCGCTTCAGGGACTTCGCGAGTCAGTAGGTTGGTGAATGCGCCGCGCGGTTTGAATGAACCGGCGTGCTGGAAGAGTTCGAACTTGAAGACGATCGTGATTGAGTCGAGCCCAAACTCGGAGCCGTTGACTTCGAGAACCGGTGTACGTCGAATGTATGGTCTGATGATGCGTTCGGTCGCCTGGATTCGTTCGCGAGAGACAGGGTTCGGATCGTTCATAGGGAAGTTTTCTCACGCAAAGGCGCAAGACGCAATTCATTTTCCATTTGTCGTTTATCATTTTTTATTTGTCATTGAAACCTGCGGCGACGGCGAAGCCAATGACAACTGACAAATGACAAACGATAAATGGCAAATGAATACCCGGCGTTGTCATTCACTCCCGATTTCGCTAGCATTCCCGCCATCATGAGCACAACTACAGCAACTCTTTCCGGCGAAGAGATCGTCGCACTCTGTCGCCGTCATACGCTTTTTGAATGGTCTGCCCAGGCCGCTGTCGATCCGATTCCCGTCGCGCGCGCGAAAGGCATTTACTTTTGGACACCCGAAGACAAACGCTTCATCGATTTCAACAGCCAGTTGATGTGCGTCAACATCGGTCACGGCGATGAGCGCGTACTCCACGCCATCCAGGAACAAGCCGAGACACTTACTTATGCAAACCCATTCATGGCCACCGAAGTGCGTGGCCGCTTGAGTGCAAAACTTGCCGAACTGACGCCCGGTGACATTGATGCTTTCTTCTTCACCAACGGCGGCGCCGAGGCAAACGAAAACGCGATTCGCATCGCGCGGCTCTACACTGGACGCCACAAGATCGGCGCGCGTTATCGCGGGTATCACGGCGGCACCGCGGGCGCGCTGACGTTAACCGGCGATCCGCGTCGTTGGGCAGCAGAGCCCGGTATTCCGGGTGTCTTTCGTATTCCCGATTTTTATCACGGGATTCAGAAAGGTTGGGACACGACCGAGGACGTTCTTTCGCGAACTGAAGAAGTTATCGAACTCGAAGGACCAAAGACGATCGCGGCCCTGATCGTCGAGCCTGTTGTTGGTACCAACGGCATACTGATCCCGCCTGATGGTTATATGCAGGGCTTGCGCGATCTTTGTGACAAGCACGGCATCATGCTGATCGCCGATGAAGTGATGGCCGGGTTCGGACGCACCGGCGAATGGTTCTCAATCGATCATTGGAAAGTGGTGCCGGATCTGATCTCGATGGCGAAGGGTTTGACGAGCGCATACGTCGCGCTCGGCGCAGTCGGGATGCGGCGCCAGATAGCAGATCACTTTCAGAACAATGTTTTCTATGGCGGTCTTACTTACAACAGTCATCCACTCGCGTGCGCGGCGGCGCTGGCGACGATCGCAGTTTATGAGGAAGACGATTTGATCCAGAACGCGCAACGCATGGGAAGAGTGATGCGCGGGTTGATGGAGGATCTCGAGCAACGGCACCCTTCGGTGGGCGCGACGCGAAACATCGGACTGTTCGGGATTGTCGAGTTGGTGCGAAACCGCGCGACACGCGAACCAATGGCGGCATTCAACTCGGCGTCTCCGGAGATGCAGGCGCTCGGGAAGTTCTTCCGGCAGGAGGGGCTGTATACGTTGGTGCGTTGGAATACGTTCTTCACAAATCCGCCGCTATGTATCACGGAGGAGGAGTTGCGGGAGGCGTTTGCGATTATCGATCGCGGGCTTGAGATTACGGATCAAGCGGTTTCCTAAACGGTTTTAACCACAAAGACACAAAGACACGAAGAAATCTTTTTCATTCTTTGTGTCTTTGTGGTTAAAACGCTCACGTTAACGCGTCGTCAACGCCTTCGCCCGAGGCACCGCATCGCTCTGCTCATAGGGCGCCGCCATCTGTTCCGAGATCCGATAACGCAGGAACCCACCGACTCCACCTAAACCCTCGAGTCGCGTGCTGTCTTCAACAAACGTGACCTTCGCCGACGAAAGCACATTCGCACGTCGCACGAGTTCATCCGCCACCGATCGCTGATCGAGTTCGTCCGGCAGGGGTTCGTTGCGATAGAGTTCCAGCACCTTCTTCACTTCATCTTTGTCGTACTGAAGACTCTCGGCCTTCGCGGCGATCAACATCTCTTCGACCTGGCCATTAGATAAAGCGGCGAGTGTTTCAGCGACTCCTCCGACACCAAGATCGTCGGCGCGATACTCATTCAACAGTCGCTCGACTTTTTCCATATCGCTCAACGAATCGTGACGCTGATACGCCGTCAGCGATTCCTCGAGCAACTCGTGTTCGGGCGTGTCGATGCCCAAACTCAAAGCATCGATAACTTTCTCCGCGAGAGCTTTCGGCATCTCTTCGCGCAGCAACGGAATCACGGTCGCTTCGTCTCCAGCGAGTATGACCTGCTGAATACTCTCGTCCCGCACGATCCTATCCAGCACTCCGACGACCTCTTTCGCATGTTGCAGATGATAGTTCTTTTCGTGCCGCTGGTAACGCGCCTGCGACCAGCCACCTACCTGGACATGCTTCGTCTTGGTGTTTTCCACCTCCTCACGTTCGACCGCGCGACCCGCCGCAAACACAAAGATCTGCGCGCGATTCGTATCGGCAAGCACGACCGCGTAGCGACGATATTGATCGATTAAGCGCGCCAGCGGATACAGATGCGGCCGATCGGAGACGAACAAGCGATTGCGTTCGAACGGCGCGTCAAAGTGTCCCACTTCAAACCAATCATTCGCCACAGAGCACGCGAAGATGGCAAGGCTCTGGACGGATGCAGGAATCTGACTCTCCAGGTAACGCGTGATTCGCACAAAGTCTTCCTCAAAACTCTGCCGCTCCTCCGAGTTGAGTTCATAAGACTTCATTCGTTCGTTTAATTGTTTGCGCACGAAAGGAGGAAACGTTCGGTGTCCCTGTTCATTGACGCGCGCGTCGAGATACAGACTGATTACCGGCGCAGGGGTTGGTTCAAAGCTTAGCAATCGTTCCAGCAGTTGATTCGGCAAAATTGTTTCTTGCGGTTGTTTTTTCAAATCCACATCCGGGTGTTCCATAGTCTTTTCACCTCTAATAAAAAGTTTGAGCGCTGCTATCGCACGTTCGAAATACGTACGGAAGTGTTCGCAGACAATTTGCACAACAGAGGGTTCGCGCTCTTTTTTAACGACTAATGCAAACGCGAACTGTTGGAACGCACATCGAGTTCCAAACTTCAGGAGAAGCGTTTGCGAAGCGCGAGGCGAGCGGCGTGGTAGCCACACAGACCGTGTACACCTCCGCCGGGAGGAGTCGAAGAAGAGCAAAGATAGAGTCCTTTGACTGGTGTGGAATAAAGCCGCGTCGTAGGCCGCGTAAACATCTGCGCGAGGTGTTGCGAACCTCCGTTGATGTCGCCGCCGACGAGGTTTGCGTTGTTTTGTTCGAAGAGTGCGGGAGTCGTGATGGTGCGCGCGAGAATGCAATCGCGAAAGCCGGGAGCGAAGCGCTCGATCTGGTTTTCGATTCTGGAAGTCATGTCTACGTTCGACCCGTTTGGGACGTGGCAGTAAGCCCAGAGCGTGTGTTTGCCGGCGGGTGCGCGCGTCGGATCAAAGAGCGTGGGCTGGGAAAGGATGATGAGGGGTTTTTCCGCGGGTTGATCGGATCCGGCGAGTTGTTCGGAAAGGAGAATCTCCGCGAATGATCCGCCGAGATGTATCGTCGCCGCTTGCCTGCACTCGGCAGCTTTCCACGGCACCGCTTCACTCAAAGCCCAATCCATTTTGAAAGCCGCCGGACCGTATCGATAACTGCTGAGCCGGCGACGAAACCCCGATGGTAGTGACTCACCAGCGAGACGGAGAAATTGGCGCGGTGTAACGTCGCAGAGAGTCGCTCGGGCTGGAGGCAGTTCCGACAAGGATTGCACTCGGTGATTCGCCACGATCTCGCCGCCCAGATCTTTGAAGTAAGCACCGAGCGCATTCGAGATGCTTCGCGCGCCGCCTTTCGGGATGGGCCAACCGTTTACGTGGGCGAGTATGCCAAGCACCAAGCCGAAGGCTGACGTGGCAAAGCGATCTAGAGACAGGAACGAATGTGCGGCCAGGCCCGCGAAGAGTGCGCGTGTCTTGTCGTCGCGAAATTTGCTTTCAGCTAATTCTTTTGCGGAGCGCAGGGCGTTCATGCCGAACCGCATCGCAGTTAATGGCCGGCGCGGAAAACGCGGTGGCCCAAGTAAGTCGTTGGCGAGAGACTCCCAATGTTCCACAAACGGTTTCATCAGATTGCCGTAAGCAGTTCCATCTGGTCCGAGACTGGTGCTGGTTGTTTCCAGTGAAGGATCGAGAATGGCTGCGCTGCCGTCGTCGAACGGATGGGCCAAAGCGATCGGTGAGCGGATGAACTCCAGGCCATATTGTTGTAGCGGCAATTTTGAAAAGTAAGGCGAGCCGGCGGCGAGAGGGTGAACCGCGGAGCATAAATCGTGCATGAAACCGGGAAGCGTGAGCTCTCCGGAGCGGGCGCCACCGCCGATGGTTGGATTTGCTTCGTAGACGCGAACCTTCAGCCCCGCGCGAGCGAGTTCGATAGCCGCTGCGAGGCCGTTGGGCCCGGAGCCAATGATGATCGCGTCCACGCTTGAACTTGTAGCATACAGCCGCTGGATTCTGGCCCGCGCTACGAAATAATGAAGTACTACGTTGAGGAAATGGTTTGCTGCCGTACGTAAGCGACTACTCTTTGTGTTTCCGGTGCTGCGCGTGTTGAGTTTATGTCACATCAGGAAAGACTGATTGACCACTCTTAAACGCACTTTTATTATCTGCCCACCCCCGCGACAACCTGGTGAGAATTGCATTGCCCCGCAATTCTCTGAGACTTCAGGGCCACAGTTCGGCTGCGGCGGGCGAGTGTACGTTCGAGGTAAGAACAAGGAGGCTTTTTCCATGTCCCGATTTGGCAAACTGATTTTTTCAATTGCCGCGCTCTTGGTCTTTGCCAGTGCTTCCGCACGGGCTGAGACCATCACGGTTACGGGCGTTGAATCAGGCCAGTTTTCAACGGCCACAGTAGTTTGTGAATTCAACTCTGCAACCAATACGTTCACGTTCACAATCACGAATACCTCGCATATAACTCAGCCTGGATCTACTTCGACGATCACGGGAATCGGGTTTGATTTGCCACCGACGGGAAATGCGAGTGCATCGGGATTGAATGGTTTTACCGGGAGCCAGGCGCCGAGCCTGTCTTCAAATTTCACTTTTTCGGATGCCGACGTAGGCAACGTCCCGCATGGGTTCAACAGTGCGGTGTTGGACTTTGCGTTTATCACCGGACCATCGGGTAATTTCTCGGGCGGCTCAGTAAATGATGGACTCTTGCCCGGCGAGAGTGCGTCGTTCACCGTTTCTGGAGCAGCTTTCACAGGGTTCACAGAAGCAGAGATCTGCAATGCAATCTTTGTTCGCTTCCAGAATGTGCCTGAAGCCGCCGGCAGTGGGGGCAGTGACGTCGGAGTACCTGGTCCGCCGAACGAAATCCCAGAGCCGTCGTCGATCCTGTTATTAGGATCTGCGTTGGTCGGGCTAGGTGGTTACGCGCGCCGAAAACTAAGAGACAGAAACTAGGGAGTGCCATCCCGCAATTGCAAGGGCGTCACCGAAGTGCGGCCGGTGGCGTCCTTTTATCTTGTACGGATAACCACAAAGGCGCCAAGACACAAACTTTTTTGTCAGCCTTGTGTCTTAGTGTCTTTGTGGTTTAAAAAGCGACCTGTGTGGATCGCAACTTGAGTGGATTTTCCAAATATGCGTCATCCTACTGATGTCGATCGTCTCGAAGTGCGTCACCGACCCGACGGGCAGCCAGTGATGCACCAGGATTGGGGCAAACTGCTGTTCATGCACTGGCGCGTCCACCAGAGCCTCATACGCCCACACATCCCATCATCGCTTGCTATCGACACCTACGGCGACTCCGCGTGGATCGGAATCGTACCATTCACGATGTGGGATATTCGCGCGCTACCGCCATTCGTGCCGCCGGTTCCGGGCCTGGACTCAATGCACGAACTGAACGTTCGCACCTACGTGCATCACAAAGGCGTCCCCGGAGTCTGGTTCTTTTCGCTCGACGCAAACAGTCGCGCCGCAGTTCTGGGCGCCCGCACGTTCTTCCACTTGCCTTACTACAACGCGGACATCGAGATGAGCGGTAAGCGCAAGATCAAATACCGTTTGAAGCGACGTGACGAGCCCGCGGCTCAGTTCAAGGCCGACTGGGCTGTTGGTGACGCTTTGCCGGAATCCAGACCGGGCTCGCGTGAGTTCTTTTTGACTGAGCGCTACCTGCTCTTCACGGAGTTTGAGGGGGAACTCTTTCGCGCGCGCATTCATCACCAACCCTGGCAACTCTACAAAGCAGAGCTCACCAACTTTGGTTCAACGTTGCTCGAACCGCTGCAAATACCGCAACCGAAAACACAGCCGATCCTGCATCACGCGGAAGAAATCAGTGTCGACATCTGGTCACTTGAAAGTGTCGAGGAGTAGGAACGGCTCGTCGGGTGGCCACGGAGGGGCACCCCCTACAAAGCAAT
>JBIOVO010000188.1:0-20991 GCA_044867735.1 Pyrinomonadaceae bacterium
CCTCCGGCTCGTCGAAGGTGCCGGTAAGTCTGGCGACCGAGTAGTAACTACTAAACTCGTTCATATCAAACCGCAGGATCTTCTCGCGATTGCCAAACAAATAGTTCGCGAGAGATCTGGCACACTGGGTCTTGCCCACTCCGGTTGGGCCAAGAAACAGAAACGAGGCGATTGGCCGCTCGGCGTCATTCAATCTTGCCTTGGCGATTGTCACTGCATCCGCGCAGGCTGTCACTGCCGCCTTTTGGCCGATTACTTCACGCGCAAGAGCTTTGACCACGTCTGCATGATCCAGTTGCGTGCGATCGTCGAGGAAGTGAACACTCAGTCCACTGCGTGCTGAAAACTCTTCCAACGCACCCTCGCGCAGAATGAAGACCTGTTTGTGCTTTGCAGCGAGCACCTGAAGCAGCGCGGCTGCCTTGCCCGGGAAAGCAGCGTCAGAGACATAGCGCCGCGTTAGATCGACAACCGTTGGTAAGACGTCTGCATGGAAACGGTTGCCATGCTGCCTTTCCAGTGCGCGGCGATAACCAAGCATGGTCCGAATTGTCTGATCCTCGTTGGGTTCTTCGATACGCAGGATCTCAAACAGATCAACAAAGCTGCGGTCCAACTCCTGCAACACGCGCAACGCCTCGGGTGTCACCTCGGCCAGGACACGTACATCACGGCGTTCGATGTAAGGTTTGAGAACTTGAGCAACGTTCAGTTGCGAGTTACTGGTCCGACCGGAGTGGAACAATCCAACGAGGTCATCGAAATAAAGTGTATGCCGCTTCTTCTTTGCTTCTTTGAGAATTGCTAGTAGACGGCCTTCCCACTGGCCCACGAATGACATCCCGGAGATCAAGCGCTGCGGTGAGATCAACCAGACTTCACCGGTCAGATCGGCAATACTTCCCTGCCGGCCCATGTGCATACTCTTCTCGGATGAACGACGTCGATCCAGCCTTCGTCGCACAAACTCGTGAATGACCGCCGTCTTTCCGACCAAACGTTTACCGACAAGCAACACCGGCCGGAGATCGCTCGTACTCGCAAGCTCCGCCAGTTTGGCAACCTCTTCTTCGCGGTGAATTGCCTGGGCCAGATCGTCCGGGTACATCGCATGTAGAGAACGGCCGACACGCTCAAGTTCTTCCGCTCCTTCCACAACTTCCGACGATCCAAGGAAAGCAAAAATTGTTTCGACTGGCGGCGTGTAAAGTTTTGGTATGTCAATCGTAACTTCCAACGTTGAGAGCCACGCCTTACCAGTCAAGACTTGAAGCTCCGGCTGCACGTTTTCAACGCCCAAACGACGTTCGAGCGCACGGTAGTGTTCGGTGAATACTTCCTGTGCCCGATCACGCAGTGTTTCGCCTCGTCCGACCTCGACCCAAACCTCCGGCACATTGGGTGTCCACGCGAAGCGTCGTCCAAACGCGGGAAGGATGACGAAGAGGTAGCGCGCCGTGAAGCGACGCTTACCCAGCTCCAACGGAAACTCGAGCAGCTTCTCTTCCATCTCCGGATAAAAGCCATAAGCAGCCAACTCCTCGTGGCGCCCGTTATTCGCCAGCCGGCGAAACTCACGTCGCAGTTCGCGTCCGAGCCTGGCAGTCGCGCGCGGCAGGCTTTCGTCCTGTTCCAGCGGCGTGCTAAAGAAGAGCGGGCAGACACTAAGACGCCGTGACGTCCCAAAGTCAGTGTGACGCGATGGCTGTTCCTGGATATAGACGGGGACGCTGATAATCATCCGTCGATCAATTTTTCAGCAGCATTTTGATGTGACTGCTCGGTAAACGACCGAAGCGCCTCTACGAGATCGTTATGCCAGTCACGCCGTCGTGCGAGTTGGTGGTCTTCAATGTAGCTCTCAGCGCGATGGTAGGTCCGACGGCCCTCGCCGTAATTGACCGGGCTAATTGAGCCACGCCGCGCAAGCGTTGAGGGCGCCTGATACTCTTTGGGCTCGGTGTCGCTGGTATGGACAAGAAGCCTGTTAATAGCCTTACCTTCGATAAAGACGTGTAGACCATGCTCTGCTTCGAACACAGGAAACGCGCTTTTGCCTGTGAAGGTCAAAATGATCCCGGTGGTCGCACTGGACGGATGAGAGAGAAACTCAGACGGTTTCATCACTTCGAGCCGAGTAACTTTTCGGTCAAACATGTCGATGATTTTGGACTTTTTCTCCTCTTCCCCTGGCTTCTTCTTGCGCGCTTTCTCTTTCTCCTCCATCTCGATCAGCTCACGAGGGATATTCGTTGCGTAGTGCAAGAGCTTAATGTTCATGTCGGACGCTTTTGCGGCCAGGTAATAACCTCGGGCCAGCTCAAAAAGTGCGCTAGTGTTTTCACTGTAAACGGCCAACGTAATCCGATCAGGTTGCGCATAACGAAGGTCGAGTAGTTGACGCAGGAGAACGCTCAACTCAGCTTCGAGTTGATTGATCGAGATGACCTCGGTTTCAGCAGTGTCGCGCTGATAAAGCACCAGCAGGGCTTGATCCTCTGCCGTCGCTGTCTCCTCCAGTAAGGTTGTGAGTCTTCCCGTTCTATCACGGTATTCCGGTAGCCGTGCGAGTGCGACCGACTCCCAGGGATGCTGTAACGAGTAACGGTCTTTGACCAGCTTCTTGGTTAACTTCGCACGTCGCGCTGCCTTGGCGATGCGCCGCTCAATCTCAGTCAACCGCCAGATCGTGTTGCGCAACTCGAGCACGACCGAGCTGCGATCCAGGCTAACAAGCCGGCGCCGCAAGTCTCCAAGGCGATGAACCCGGAATGCAATCGCGGCGTCTTTGTCACTCGAGCGAACCGCGGCATCCGGCTGCTCGGCCACGTTGACGCATAGCTGGCCGCCATCGACGAAGACCTCGGCTTTCAATCTCGTGTGCTGTTTGGCGCTGCTCTTTCGGTTTAATTCAGTTGCGAGTGGCGTTAAGAGTTCGCGTTCGATGAGCCGCTTGAGTGGACGCGCGCCGTAGCGCGCGTCGTAACCACGCCGTGCAAGATCCGCGATTGCTTCCGGAGAGACGTCTAAACTAACACCTCGCAAGCGCAGTCCATCGCGATCCTCAACCAACTTGATTTCACGTTTGGTGATGAGCTCGACCGTGATTCGGTCGAGGGGAACAAACGGCACGATGTGATCGATCCGATTAAAAATCTCGGGACGCAAAAACTCCTGCACTGCGCGCGTGAAGTGCAGTTGAGTCTTTCGACTTTCTGATGCAGCCGCATCGTCACGCGCTTTCGTCTCGAATCCGCTTTTGGAACGCCGAAAGCGTTCAGCGCCGAGATTCGAGGTCATCACGATGATTGAATTAGTGAAATCGGCAAGTCGTCCGCAACCATCTGTCAGCCGTCCATCGCCGAGCATCTGCAACAAAAGGTCAAAGAACGACGAGTGTGCCTTTTCAAATTCGTCGAAGAGTAGTACGGAAAATGGCTGCTCACGAATACGCGCGGTCAACGTTCCTTCGTCGCCGGTTACGCCTCCCACCAGTCGCGTTACTGCCGAGGAGTCTGCATATTCGCTCATGTCGAAGCGCGCCATTCTACGCTCGTCGCCGAAGAGGAATCGCGCCAGAGATTTTGCCATCTCCGTTTTGCCGACGCCGGTTGGCCCAATGAAAAGAAGTGAGGCGATGGGCCGGCGCGGCCGTGTCAACTCGGCTTTCGCCGTGGCCAGAAGTTCAACGATCAATTTCACTGCCGCGCCTTGGCCGATCACGCGCTCTTCAAACCAACCGGCCGTCCGGTCAACATCGAAACTGACTTGTTCATCAAGTAGGAAAACTGGCAATCCGGTTTCGTTCGCGAACTCAGCAGTCACAGCGGCGTCGTCGATCGCAGATTGCTCGTCGAAATGACCTGGTTTTTGCAGCAGGCCACGAAGAAAGCGAAGCGGCCTGGCTGGATAGGCCGAATACCCCGCGTATCTCCGGTGGAGACGATCGAGTCTGTCCAAAGCGGCCTCAGTGATCGGCGCTACGGTGGACTCTCGTGTTAAGCGCCGAACGAACCGACGCCGGCTTTCTTTATCGGTCGGAGGATCGTCGGCTCGGTGCATTGCAAACTGGCTTAATATTTTTCTACTTGCTTCCGGAGAAGGTTCTTCAACCGCCAACTGACGCAGCACCGATAGAATCGCCGGATCCTCTCGTTCTATCACTGGCAGTTGTTCAGGTGTGCATTCGAGTATCGCGAGGGCCTGGCCGCGGGCAAAGCGTTGGCGGAAGAAGCTGGCCACACCTTGCGCATTGTGCTCGCTTTTTCCTGTGTCCATTAGCTCTACGAGATTTCCGAAATGCACGATTGCGCCGGTTTTTTCCGCGTCTTTCCAAAATGTGTCGCAACGTTCCTGCCACATCCCGTAACCGGTCATGCCGCCGACAAGCCGAGCGCCACTCGTTGCCCAGAAAGGAGTGGCTGGCAAACCGAACTCCGATCGCCTTCGCACCAGTTCGTGAACAAGAGCAGTTTTTCCGACGCCGGCCTTCCCCACCAATAGAACACTACGGGCAGCCTTGCCTTTGAGGGCATCTGCCAGTTCGGTAAGTTTTTCATCCACTTCAAAAGCGGGGCGGAGTCGCTGAGTGAGAAGATCGAGGGCGTTCTCTTCAAGCGCAGATTTTATCGGATCGGCCTGCGACGCCGCTGCCATCACCTGCTTTGGTGATCGAATGTTGGCCGTGGCCGTCACTCTGGATAGAGTCAACCCGCGCATACGCTGAAGCAACAAGAGGCCTCGGAAGTCGACCAAAACTCCTCGGCGCTGCAACTCTGCCCGCGCGTGTCGCTCAAGCAACGAGTCTTTTGAACTGCCAGGCTTCAAATCACTCAGTTTCGTACTGATGACTTCGATACCGAGCGTCGGGATGAAAGCAATATGGACCGACTCGCTCACACTCCAGCGCACGACATCAAACTTGAGTTCAATCGATTCCCGCCAACTCGAGGTTTTTTGTGGCTCAAGTGTGAGAATGAGTTCGAACTTCTCAATCTCTTTTGGAGTTAACCGCGACCAAACACGAGCTAAGCTTTCTTTCTCCAGAATCTTGAGCGCATTGTTGACGACGGCTGTTTCGAGTGATGTCGGACTAGTGCCGAAACGAGACACCTCTGGATAAAGGAGAGCTTCGGCAAGGAAAGTCTCGTTATCCAGGGACCTGAGGAGAATTGCGAGGTCAATCTCGTGGGCAGCCATAGAGGCAGTATAACCGCGTACTGGGATAATAGTGTGTTGCTCAAACACTGCCTGGGTCCCGGAGGGACCACATGTTCATAGTTGCTTTTAGGGGTGTGGCTGGCTTTGCACAAAAAGTCAGGTTTAGCCTGCGAAGCAGGCGAAAGCATAAAGCCTGGGGCGTGAGCCCCAGGAAACAAGATTAGATAAAGATCGGAACCCGCGCAGCGGGTGAAAGCTGCACAAATCGTTGCGTTGTCGCCCGTTTTCACGGGCTGTTGCCGTTCTGGTTGAGCGATCCTGGGGCGTGCGCCCCAGGAAACAAGATTAAATAAGGATCGGAGCCCGCGCAGCGGGTGAAAGCTGCACAAATCGTTGCGCTGTCGCCCGTTTTCACGGGCTGTTGCGTGCTGGTTGAACGATCCTGGGGCTTACGCCCCAGGCTTTATGCTTTCGCCTGCTACGCAGGCTAAAAGGCCTATAGGCATTTGGTCCCTCCGGGACCCATGCAATGTTTGAGTAACACACTATTCCCCATTACCTATAACCGAAGCAGTTCGAGTCGCTGTTTGATCTAGTGTAGGATCCTCGGTCGATGAGCGGCCGAAGAATCCTGATCACAAACTTACGACTCGAAGGCTGGACGGGGACTGAGCTGTTCGTGCGGGATATCGCGCGTGGATTCCTCAAAGCCGGACACAGCCCTGTCATCTACAGTCCGCGTCTCGGCAGGCTCGCCGAGGAGATTCGCAAGGAAACGATCCCCGTAGTCGATGACCTGTCTCAGCTTACAGCCGCGCCAGATGTCATTCACGGTCAGCACGCCAACGAGACGCTCACCGCGCTCCTGCATTTCGAGCGCACGCCCGCGCTCTACTTCTGCCACGACTGGTATTTCCCCGAAGACTATCCACCGCGTTTTCCACGCATCCTGCGCTACGTCGCTGTTGACGATCAGTGCTACGACAAACTCGTGTGGGAGTGCGCCGTTCCGGAAGACAGAGTTCAGCTAATTTGCCAGTTCGTCGATCTCGAGCGGTTCGTTCCGCGCCCGCCGCTTCCGGATCGCCCACGTCGCGCCGCGGTGCTGTGTAACCACACGAAAGACAACGAGCACCTGAAAGCGGCACGCGAAGCCTGCGCCCGACGCGGGTTAACGCTCGACGTTTACGGCGCTGGAGTTGGGAACGTTTGTCTTCGACCAGAAGAGACACTACGCGATTACGACGTCGTGTTCGCGAAGGGGCGCGCGGCGCTTGAAGCCGCGGCTGTTGGCGCCGCAGTGGTTGTTTACTGGTGGCGACGTCTTGGTCCGATGGTGAAGACCTCAGACCTCGCTCAGCTACGTGCTGACGGATTCGGCATCCGCTCGATGAGCGCGCAACTCGCGCCGGAAGATTTTGGACGCGCGATCGAGCACGCACTCGACGAATACGATCCGATCGACGCCGCAGCTGTTTCACAACAAGTGCGCGCCGATGCAGGACGCGATGCCGCCGTCAGCGAACTGCTCAGACTTTATGAGGAAGTAATCTCGGAGTATGCAACCGCTCCGCCTGACCGCGAGAGTGAAGGTCGCGCAGCCGCCGCTCACGTGCGCAACATCTCCCTCGGCTTCTCGCAACAGCGCGAAGCCATCTTCGATTCGACAACCTTCAAGTTTGGAGAGCAGTTAAGGCGGACGCCCGGCATCGGCAAGCTGGCGCGCGCAGTCGCACGCGGGTTTGTCGCTCGGCGCGATCAGAGTTAACGCTTTTCCAATCGCATCAGCATGCCGTCATCCGCGCGAAGGAGGTGCTCCGCGCGGACCTCAACCTTGTGACCGGGGGCGAGACGCAGCCGCCAGCGGCGCGCGATTGAAGCAAGCAGGATAACTCCTTCCAGCATCGCGAACGGCTCGCCCATACAGAGGCGTGGCCCACCTCCGAAGGGAAAGTACGAAAACTTTGGCCTCGAGGCTTTGGCCTCCGGAGTAAAACGCTCGGGATCAAATCGCTCAGGATCAGGAAAGTAGCGCGGGTGCCGGTGCATCGCGTACTGGCAGACCACTACGAGCGAACCGGCAGGAATGACGTGGTCGCCGATCGGAAAGTCGCGGATCGCTCGGCGTACGAGTCGCCAGGTCGGCGGATAAATACGCATCGATTCGGTCAGCACCTTCTCGGTGTAACTCAGTCGCGGCAGATCGTCGAGTGTGGCTGGGCCTCCGGTACGAAGCACCTCGTCAACCTCCGCGTGCAGACGTGCCTCCACCTCCGGATGCTGCGAAAGCAGATACCAGGTCCACATCAGCGCCGTCGCGATTGTGTCGTAACCGGCGATGAAGAACGTTAGCGCCTCGTCCCAGACCTCTTCAGACGTCATGCGTCGTCGATCGTCTTCCTCGTCTTCGGCAAGCAAGAGCATCGAAAGCAGATCGCCGTGATCTTTACCAGTGCGTCGGCGCTCCTCGATTAATTCAAGTACGACGCGGCGCAGCCGTTTCTTGCCTCGGTGGAAACGGACCATGCTCGGCAGCGGCATGCGTTCGAGCACCTTCGCCAGGGGCAACTTGAACGCTCGATAGCGTGACACCGCCGCGCTCATCGCGCGTCCCACCCGGTCGCTTTCCGACTCGACATCAGCGTCGAACAAGGTCTTACCAACGATGCCGAGCGTCAGCCGCACCATGTCCGGCCAGATGTCCAGCACCTGACCGTCGCGCCACTGCGAAGACATGCGCTCGCAGTGCTCACCCATCACGCCGGCGTACGTCGCGATCCGGTTGCGGTGGAAGGCGGGTTGCGCGAGCCGGCGCTGGCTGCGGTGCTTCGCGCCTTCACTCAGCAGTACGCCTTCGCCGAGAAAACGCCGCGAACGCTGCTTCCCTCTGCCCTTCAGGAAGTTGTCGTAGTGGTTAACGAGAATGTCGTGAACGTGATCCGGATGATTGACGAAGAAGACGTGTTCGAGGCCGACGCGGAAACTGCACAGGTCGCCGTACGTGTGCGCGAGACGCGTCATGAAGTGTAACGGGTCGCGACGGCTTTCCTTCACCAGCGATCCGAAGAAGCGATTGCCGGTTGGACCAGGGATTGTTGTTGCCCGCGCAAGCGTATGCGCACGGTTCTGTGTGGTAGCCGACAAACGTTTCCAGTTATGCCGATTAATCTGAGCTAGCGTGCGATGCATTATAGGCGGCACGTGGAAAAGGGCAAGTCAGGAAGAGGGGCTTGCCCTTTCCTGAGTTGCTCTGTTCCTTACTTTGCTCCTCACTCCAGTGAGACTCAATTCGAAAATGGGATCGCGTAGTCTCATTTACGAAATCAAAAGCACGCTCCAAACACGCGTTTCCTCGATCTAGCGCAGTCTAATTGCTGGCACGGTCTTTGATTCGCCTCAAGGTCGTAAAACCGTGAAGAGATTGGAGTGACTAATGGACGTCCTTTGGAGAAACCTCGTCTATTCCGTTCGCATGTTGCTGAAGCGACCTAGCGTGACGGCCCTCGCCATCATCGCAATCGGACTCGGCATCGGCGCCAACACCGCAATCTTTTCCGTAGTCAACACCGTTCTCCTGCGACCGCTGCCTTACGATCAACCGGAGCAACTCTTGATGCTCTCGACCGAGCAGCGCGACCAGGCCACTGACGGGCGTGGCACTTTCTCCGTGCCCGACTTGCTCGATGTCCAGCAGTCGTCGTCAACACTCGAGTACGTGGCCACAGTTCAGCAGACGGGCACGATTATCACTGAAGGCGGAGATCCCGAACGGTTGATAGGCGCGGCAGTTAGCGCCGACTACTTTCCGCTGCTTCGCGTAAAACCGGTGCTTGGCCGCTTCTTCACACGCGAGGAAGACAAGCCCGGAGCAGCTTCGGTGATCCTTCTCAGTCACGGTCTCTGGCAACGGCGGTTCGGTGGCGATCCGGGAATCGTGGGGCGCGAGATAGATCTGGGTGGAAAAACTACGGTTATCGGCGTGATGCCGCCGGGTTTTGAGTTTCCGATCAGCGACGAGACACAGGACTTTTGGGAGCCGATCTTTTCGGCGGCGTTCATGACGCAAGCCATACGCGACGAACGCGCAAACAGATTTCTTCCGGTAATCGGAAGAATGAAGCCGGGCGTGACGGTGGAGCAGGCCAGGGCGGATCTCAATCTTCTTTCACGACAGATCGAAAACCAGTGGCCGCAATCAAACACAAACGTAATGTTCAATGCGGTGTCGATGCACGAAGACGTCACGCGCGACTATCGCCCGGCGCTTCTTGTAATGCTGGGAGCGGTTGGCCTGGTGTTGCTGATCGCGTGTGCAAACGACGCCAATCTTCTGCTCGCCCGCGCGGCTGCGCGACAGAAAGAGGTCGCAATTCGAATGGCGCTCGGCGCCAGCCGCCGGCGCATTGCCGCCCAACTCCTCACCGAAAGCGTGCTCTTGTCGTTGGCCGGCGGCGTTGTCGGTTTACTACTTGCCAGTTGGGGTTTAATGCTGCTCGTCACTTATGGACCAGCCGACGTGCCGCGACTGCACGACGTCAGCCTCGATCGCTACGTGTTGTTCTTCACGCTCGGAGTAGCGACGTTGACCGGCGTCTTATTCGGGCTTGCGCCAGCGGTTCAAGCATCGAAACCCGATCCCGGCAACATGCTGAAAGAAAGCGGCCGCGGGTTTTCACAAAGCGGCCGCAACCGGATGCGCAGTGCGTTGATCGTGTCGGAAGTCGCGTTGTCGTTGATGTTGCTCGTCGGCGCGGGGCTGTTGATAACCAGCTTTTGGCGTTTACTGCAAACTGACCCGGGCTTCGATCCGAAGGCTGTGCTGACCCTCGACATTCCGCTTAACAGAACCACCTATACCAATGACGAGCAGCGGTCAGCAGCATTTCAAAGCCTCATCGGACGAATGAAGTCGATTCCTGGCGTTCGCGATGCTTCGGTAGTGAGCAATGTTCCCCTAACGGCTCGCGATATCGAATTGAGTTTCCAAATAGAAGGCCGCGCTCCTTACAAGCCTGGTGAGGAAGCGGTCGCTGATTACACGGTCGCCGGCGCTGATTACTTTCGCACTATGAACATTGCTGTTCAGCGTGGGCGCGTTTTCACCGATCACGATACGATGAATTCACCGGAAGTGATGGTCGTCACCAATGCTTTCGTGAAGCGTTACTTTCCGAACGAAGACCCGATTGGCAAACGAATCATCTTCGATGGCAACGACAAGACGCCGCGCGAGATCGTTGGAGTGGTGGCGGACATCCGCCGCCACGGACTCGATCTCGACGTCCAACCCGAAATGTATGTTTCGTATCTTCAGCGACCAGATCGTCGCCTGAATCTGGTTTTGCGAACGGAAGTTCGAGATGCGGCGCAGCTAACACAGGCGGCGCGCGCGGAGGTGAAGGCGTTCGATCCGAATCAGATCATCTGGCGCACACAAACGCTCGAACAGTTGTTGGGAACATCAGTCGCTCCACGCCGGTTCAATATGTTGCTGCTGGGTATCTTTGCGGGTGTGGCGCTGGTGCTTGCCGCGGTGGGTTTGTATGGCGTGATGAGTTATTCCGTTAGTTGGCGCACGCATGAGATCGGGATTCGAATGGCGCTTGGTGCAAAGCGAGCCGATGTGCTCCGCCTCGTGGTTCGGCAGGGAATGACGATGACGTTCATCGGACTCGCGCTCGGATTGGTTGGCGCGTTTTCAATGTCACGCGTAATTGCCGGTCTGCTTCACGGCGTCTCGCCGACGGACCCACTCACGTTCACAGTTGTCTCGATCGTGCTGCTGGCCGTTGCGCTCCTGGCGTGTCTCATCCCCGCGCGTCGAGCAACGCGTGTAGATCCAATCGTTGCGCTGCGCACCGAATGATCATTTGTAGGGGCGGCACTCTGTGGCCGCCCCATCCGAGAAGAAAAGATGGGGTGGCCACGGAGTGCCACCCCTACAAACATTTAACTGTCTTTCCAGATCGCGCCCATGCCGGCATCCCACAAGCGTTTATTCAGCGCTGGAATGTCCTTCTCAAGCAGCTCGGCGCCACGCGCCTTCAACGTGGCCCACTCACCATTCAACTGCCGCATCCGATCCAACGAAGGTTGATTCACTCTCGGAATGTCGCTTTCCGTCTGATTGATCATGAACAGATAATTCGCCGTGAACTTGTTCGGGAAGTTCTCAACATCGTCGTAGGCCTTCGACTTACGTTGTACCATGTCCTCGTCCCACGCCTTCATCTTCTTCAACAGCGCGTCGCCGTCTCTCTTGATCGCAACAAACTTCTCGCCCGAAGGCATCGAACCCAGAAGCGATTCCAACTGCTTCTGCTTCTCGTAAAGACTGTTGACCATGCGATGCATCGTCGTTAGTTCAGTTTCCATGGAGAGCATCGTTTGGTGATATTCCGAGTAGGTCGAGGCGTCTGTCGGATAGAGCGGGTTAGCAAATATCTCGGCATCGGTCGTCAGAGTTTGACCGCCCATCTTCAGCGCAACGCTGTATTTCCCGGGACCCGCCTTGTGCCCAGCGTAGCTGCCTTCGATGCGCACTCCCGGCACACCCGGGACCGTCGCGTAGCGCGTGTCCCACACGAACCGGTTCAATCCCTTATTCTTCGACAACACCGGATCGGGTCGTGGACCACCGTCGTATCTGACAGACTTCTCATCAGCTTTTGATGAGAAACTACGCAGCACGTTCCCGGCGGCGTCCTTGATCTCCATTGTGATCTCGTCAGTCTTCTTCAACTCGGGTAGCTGGTAGTACAAAACCACTCCCGTCGCCGGATTTACACCTCTGTAAGTATTCGCGCCGGTAAACTCGTCTTCGGTTCGATCGAGCTCACTCGAGCCGTTCACGATGTAAGTAGCGTCAGGCCGGTAGAGCGCAAAAGCCGCGCCGCCCTTGTTGTACTGACGCAGCAAACCGAGATTGTCGAGTATCCAAAACGATCGGCCAGATGTGGCAGCGATCAAGTTGCCTTTGTGAACGCGTAGATCGGTAATCGGAGTCACCGGTAAGTTCAACTGAAACGGTGCCCAGTCTTTGCCGCCATTCCACGAAATGAAGAGACCGAGTTCCGTTCCTGCAAACAGAAGATCGCGACGCACGTCATCTTCGCGCACCACGCGCGTAAACGCGTTGCCGGCGATGCCGTTGCTGATCCTGGTCCAGGTATTGCCGTAATCGGCCGTCTTATATAAGCCCGGAGCATGATCGTTAAACTTGTAACGCGTGGTGGCGATGTATGCAGTTGCCTTGTCGTGCGGCGACACTTCGATCGCATTGATCAAACATTCCTGCAAACCGTTCGGCGTGACGTTCTTCCAGTTGGCGCCGCCATCGCGGGTCAGGTAAACAAATCCGTCGTCGCTGCCTGTCCAAAGCACACCCTTCTCGTGCGGCGATTCGATGATGTAACTGAGCGTGCCGTAATTCTCGGCCCCGACGGCTTCGTTCGTGTATGGCCCACCGCCTTTGCCTTGCTTGTCTTTTTCGTTCCGCGTCAGATCCGGTGAGATCTCTTTCCACGACTTGCCCATGTCGCTGGTCTTCAACACGTATTGAGCGGCGTGGTAGTAAGTGTTGGGCTCGTGCTTGCTCCAGATGATTGGCGCATTCCAGTTGAAACGATACTTCATGTCTTTTGCGTCCATCGAGAGATATTGAATGGGCGCAGCCATGATGTTCGTGCCGGCTCTGCTATTGACGTCGAGCACTTCGATCGTTCCCTGGTAACTGCCACCAAGCACAAACTTCGCATCATCAGGATCGAAAGCGAGAAACGCACTCTCGCCGCCTGCCGACGCCCGCCAACTCTCGGTCGTGATCCCACCACCGCCTAACTCACGACTCGCAATCGCGACCGACGTGTTGTCCTGCTGGCCTCCGTAAATACGATATGGAAAATGGTTATCGACGTTGATTCGATAAAACTGCGCCGTCGGCATGTTGCTTTGAGTGCCCCAGGTTCGGCCGCCGTTGAAAGTAATTCCAGCGCCGCCGTCGTTGGAGATGATGAAGTTGCTCGGATTGTCGGGATTGATCCAGAGATCGTGAAAATCGCCGTGCGTGCCGGAGAGCGTTTCCCAGGTTTTGCCGGCATCGTTTGAACGCAAAGCCGACGCGCTCAGAACGTAAATCGTGTTTTCATTTTTCGGATCGACGAAAAGTTCGATGTAGTACCACGCTCTCTGCACCAGGCGATGATCGTTCGTGATCCGGCTCCATTTCTTGCCACTATTGTTAGAAACAAACAGTCCGCCGGCTTCTTTATCAGAATCACTTTCTATGAGCGCATAAACCTTTTCCGGATTCGAACGGCTGACGGTGATCGACATCTTCCCCATCTCTTCCGGCAAACCTTCTTTCAACTTTTCCCACGTCTCACCGCTGTCGGTCGATTTGTAAAGTCCACTTCCCGGGCCGCCGCTGATCACCTTCCAGGGCAAACGGCCGTGCTCCCACATCGCGGCGTAGAGTATTCGGGGGTTGTTCATGTCCATCGACAGTTCGGCAGCGCCCGTTTTGTCGTCAACATAGAGCACGTTCTTCCACGTCGTGCCGCCGTCGCTCGATTTATAGAGACCTCGCTCCTTCGACTTACCGTAGAGCGCACCCTGAGCGGCCACGAAAACGATGTTGGGATTCTTCGGATCGATCACGATGCGCGAGATGTGCTGACTCGATTCGAGTCCGATTCGCTTCCAGGTCTTTCCGGCGTCGGTGGATTTGTAGACGCCGTCGCCGTGATGGGTCATCACACCACGCACTGCATGTTCACCCATGCCGACGTAAACAACGTTAGGATCACTTTCCGCCACCGCAATGGCGCCGACGGAGCCAGTCTTGAAATAACCATCTGAGATATTTCGCCAACTGATTCCCATGTCGTCGGTTTTCCAAAGCCCGCCGCCAGTTGTTCCCATGTAGTAGGTCTTAGGATCGCCCACCACCCCGACGCCCGCCACCGAACGTCCACCACGAAATGGACCAATCGAGCGCCACTTCAGAGTTTTGAAGATGCTGTTGTGATCGTCTGCCGCGGTGGTTTGTGGTGTTTGTGCGTAGATCTGGACCACGAAGAGACATGAAACTAACAACGATAGTAGATGTTTGGTCATGAAAAATCCTTTGTGCTTTGTGTGCTTCTTGTGGCCACAACTATTTCGTGGCTTGGTAAACGCGAACGTAGTCTACTTCCATGCGCGCGGGCCAGACTGTTTCATCCACGCCTTTTTGGCCGCCCCACATCCCACCTACGGCGACGTTGAGCAAGAAGTGAAACGGCTTGTCGAATGGCCACTGCTTGAAATCGGCTGACTTATTCGTGAGGCGTTCGTTCTTGAAGGTGAAGTAGTGTTGCTGGTTGACGTAGCCACGAATCTCTTCGGGAGTCCACTCAACCGCATACACGTTGAATTCACTGCGTGCAGTTTTTACGTCGATCTTCGCTGTTTTATTCGTGCCGATTGAATGATGGTACGACTTGGTGTGCACCGAAGCGTGGACCACGTCCGGATCGAAACCGACGTGCTCCATGATGTCGATCTCGCCGCTGTTGGGCCAACCGCCGTACTCCCAACCCGTCGGCAGCATCCAAATCGCCGGCCAGGTTCCGCGGCCGGAAGGTAGTTTTGCCTTCACTTCAAAGCGCCCATACATCCAATCGCCCTTGTTCTTGGAGACGAGCCGCGCCGACGTGTACTGGTTACCTTGCCACGAATCTCTACGCGCTTCGATGATCAGCCTACCATCTTCAACACGCACGTTTTCCAGGCGGCGGTCAGTGTAGTACTGCAACTCCTTATTGCCCCAACCATGACCACCAACGTCGTAACCCCACTTCGAAGCATCCGGCAGCCCGGTGTAGTCGAACTCATCCGACCAAACCAGTCGCCACTGACTGCGCGCGCCGTCAGTTGATTGCGAGTAGCACGTTAGCGATACACTTGCAGCCAACAAAGAGATCGTCAAGAATTGGATCGTCAAGAATTGAAGGGCCGAAAGGTTTCGAAGTTGTGAATGCGGTTTATTCGCAGGTCGATTCAGAGCCATATCGGTTAGGTTGACATCGTATCACTATGGGTGCTGGAAAGAGCCACGAATTTTCACAAATGGACGCAAATCTGACTCGTGTTTGTTTGTGAAAACCATGGTTCATTTCCTACGCCCGCAAAACATTTACATGGTCCAGCAAAAGAATTAAACTGCCGTCGCTCTCTTTTTTCTTTAACAGAAGGCTCCTCGCAAAGCCTGGCCCCCGGCTAAAGAGTCACAGTTCAATCTGGTTTCCGAGGCTGCGTATGTCTAACTCACTGCGGCGGAGCTTTTTCTCACTTTTTCTCGCGTACATCATTGTCGTTTCGCTCTGGTTGCCGGCGGGCACGACCCAAGTGGTGGCATCGTCGAGTGTGACGCCGAACAACAGTCTGGGAATCCGATTCAATTCGGGGGAAACGAGTTAGGGTGCCGGCTCAGACCACGCTGCGCGCTGGAAGGCGCGAGCGGGAGTTGCTCGTGCGATTCCGTCGCGGCACCTCGCTTAACGAGCAAAGGAATTTGGCAATCGCAATCGGAGTGCGAGAGCTCGAACCGTTACGCGGTAAGTCGCGCGTGGTAAGAATGATACTCAGTCCCACGCAAACAATTGAATCTGTGGCGGTGGCTTTACAAAACCACTACTTAATCGAATCAGCAGAGCCAAACTATCTCATCTACCAGGACAACACAGGCACGTCGAAGTCAGACGCACGGACAACAATTCCACAACGAACCTCAATACCAAATGACCCACGTTTTACCGAACAGTGGGCGCTACAAAATCTCGGTGGAAGTGGCCGTCTATTCGGCGCAGATATTCAGGTAACCACTGTTTGGCCGCATACGAAGGGTCAGCGTGACCTTACTATCGCGGTGATCGACAGCGGAATTGATTTCAGTCATCCCGACTTGAAATCGCAGGAGTGGAATAACCGCAAAGAGGCTCAGGATGGCAAGGACGAGGATAATAATGGTTTTGTTGACGACGTTCGAGGCTGGAACTTTGTCAAAGACAACAACAACGTAGCTGATGAGAGCGGACACGGCACAAACATCGCCGGAATCATTGCCGCCGAAGCTAACAACAGGATCGGAATTACGGGCGTACTCTGGAAAGCGAGTTTGATGAGTTTGCGCGTGCTCGATGCGGATGGCGTTGGCGATACGGCGAGCGCGATCGAGGCACTCGATTACGCCACCGAGCACGGTGCGCAGGTGATCAATCTTTCGTGGGGTTCTGATGCGAAGTCGTTATTTTTGAAAGATGCGATTCGGCGTTCGGCGAAGTATGGCGCCGTTGTGGTCTGCGCCGCGGGAAACAATGGCCGTGATCTCGATGTTGCGCCCTACTACCCAGCGTCATTCGATCTTCCCAACTTGATCTCGGTAGCAGCGAGTGACGGAGTTGATCATCCAGTTAACACATCGAACTTTGGAAATCTTGCTCCAACGATCGCCGCGCCCGGTGTGGACATTTTGACAACCAAAGCGAATCTGACCGGAGCCCTGAATGCGCGACGAGAAAGTGAAGATAACGAGGTCGTCTCAGGAACATCTGCTGCTGCGGCATTGGTAAGCGGCGTGGTTGGGTTATTCAAGAGCATTTTCATTTCCATGAAGCCAGACGATATCAAACGCGGGTTGATCGAAAGCGCGCGGACTTCGTTGAGCCTCAAAGGAAAGAATTTAGCTGGTGGGGTTGTTTCCGTTTCACAAGGCTTGGAGACAACACGGCCTGATGGCGCCGAAGAAGATAAGCCGAGTGATCAAAACGACGCTGATCGCATTAATAACCCATCTGACAGTGCAAACGTTGCATCACCTGTAGGTGAAGGACGAAAGTCGGAACAGACCAAGTCGGGCGAGAAGAAGATCCGGCGCCGCAAAACCGCGGGTCCTGAGTTGCCCGATCTCGATCTGCAAAAGAATGCGCATCCGCCGCGACGTTCAATCGCGGCAATTAAACAATCGTCCGATCGATACTGTTCGCCATCGTTATCCAATTGTGCTGATCGGCAAGCACAGATTCCGCCAGCAGTTGAATCCATCGCAAGTGGACCGCGGATTGTCCGTGCTGATTCCAACCAGCGCTTTGAGGCGGAGCGATTGCTCGCGATCATTTCGAGAGAAGACGAACAGAACACGCTGGCGCGGTTATTTGGAGGACTTGGTGCCAACAGTGCGCACGATTTCGATGCGAGCAGCACTTTCGTCAATCCGTTCGTGATAACGGTCGACAACTATGTCACCGGTTTTTATCAGGGAGCACTCACGCGCAATCCAAACACGACGGAACTAACATTCTGGAAGAATCAACTCAAGGATGCGAAGTGGCTCGGAGCCTCATCCGTACTCGCAACTGCGCAGTATCTGGGTAGTACTCTGTTTCTTTCCGGTGAATACTCTGCACTTGCTACCAATAACACGGATTACGTTACAGATCTTTACTGGGGTTATTACCAACACGCGCCGGACGGCAATCTGAGTTACTGGGTGGGCCAGGTCAGCGCCGTTGGACGCGAATCAGTGCGAGCATCCTTTGCTGCGTCGTCAGAGTTTTCGACATTTGTTGGCACTATAGATGTCGGTACCTTCCCAACGACGTCCGGGAATTTTTCGACGGCCCGCATCGACATTCTGAATCGAGCAGGCAATGGCGGCGAAGATTTGCTCTCGGGCAACGTGAACTTTGGAATTCCGATTCTCTCTCTGCCAGGTCGCGCGGGACTAAACGTCGGCCTCGGTTTGATTTACAACTCGCGCGTATGGTCAAAAGCAAACTCGACCGTCGCCTTTGATACAGACCGTGGTTTTCCGTCACCAGGTTTCAGGCTCGGATTTCCGGTGGTGCAGCCGCGCTTTTATAACACCGCAACCGGTACAGCGTCTTACTTGTTAATAACACCGAGTGGTGGTCACATCGATCTTCGTCGCGTTGGAGCGACTAATGTTTACGAATCTGCTGATTCCGCCTACACGCAGTTGACCGATAACACGAGTTCGCTGCTCGTGCGAACCACTGACGGAACACAAATGACTTACTCGTTGTCCAACGGCCAGTGGGTTTGTACGCAGATTAAGGATCGTAACGGCAATTACCTCACTATTAACTACAACGCAGCCGGCAACATCAGCACGATTGTCGATACGTTGGAGCGCACCGTTACCTTTAACTACGACGGCAACGGTCGCTTGCAAACCATCACGCAACCATGGACTGTTGGTGGTTCCTCGGTCACGCACACCTGGGCCACCTTCTCATATTCCAACGTTACGATCGACACAAACTTCTCCGGTGTTTACATGCTTTGGCCGCAGGATAATGCGCTCCTATCGATGTTGACGGAGGTTACGTTAGCCGATGGTTCGGACGTCGACTTCGAGTACAACGCTTTTGGTCAGGTTAATAAGATCCAACGCAACACCTCTGACGACTCGCTGCAATCACAAACACGTTATGTGTACGACACGCCAGCGGCGGACGTGCCGCGCGTAACGGATCGATACGATTGGGCTCGCTACTGGAACGGAGACACCAACGGCGTCGTCGCTTCCGGCGAAGAAGCGCGAACTCAATTCACCACCGGGTTGAGTGGCGGTGTGGCCACGACACCAGATAACACCATTTACAAGGAATTCTTCGCCTCATCCACCTGGCAAAAAGGTCTTACCACGAGCACAGAGATTTGGGTCAGCAGTGTGAAGCAGAAATGGACCACGACGAGCTGGACCCAGGACAACACCGGGGTGTCCTATTTTGTGAATCCGAAAGTTACTGAAAGCAATATTTACGACTCTGCCAGCAACCGCAGAAGAACGACGATTACTTACACGGATTACAGCCTCCCGGATGTTGTTACCGAGTATGAAGCGAACGCCACCACCGTTTACCGCAAAGCTGATACGGATTACGTCACGTCGTCAAGTTACATCAATAATCGTGTAATCGGACTGCCCTCAAAGATAGAAGTCAAGGATGCGAGCAATAATGTTAAAACGAAGACGGAATTCACGTACGACTCGAGTGGTGAGTTCTTCACGAACGTCACGGGTAAGGATAAGCACGACGATACAAATTACGGTTCGGGCTTCATCACCGGTCGTGGCAACCTGTGCGTTGTAAAGCGCTATGAAATCGGAGCCAGCGGTTTCATTGAAAGCAAGACGGGTTACAACTCGCTTGGGCAAGTTGTTTTTGCGAGAGACGGGTCCAATCATCAAACCAACTTTTCGTATGCGGATTCGTTTAGTGATGGGATCAATAACCGGAACACCAATGCCTACCCAACTAATGTTGAAGACGCAGGCTTGAACGATTACCTGACACAATACAACTACGACCACGGTGGTGTAACTCGGACTGAAGATCCGCTCGGCGCAGTCATCACGCAGACCTACGACTCAGTCGGACGGCGCGATGCAACTACCAATTTGGCCAGCACCAGCGATACCACAAAACAAGCACGAACGCGATTCGTGTACGGTAATAACTACGTGCTGACTTACGTTCGAGGGTTCGATAATACCAACGAGGCTTATACGAATACGCAGTTCGATGGCGCCGGGAGAGTTCGTGGTGAGGCCATTGATTTTCCGGGAAGTACCGGCGGATACAAAGCTACTTACACTTACTACGACATCATGGGCCGCACTATCGAAACAACCAATCCGACCGAGGTGAACAGTTCATGGGTGCCCGCTGGAGATGATTCAGCCGGTTTTCTTTCAACTACACAAACATACGATTGGCGTGGCCGCCCGCTAGTGACAACCAACCAGGACGACACGACGAAGGCCATTAGCTATTCAGGTTGCGGCTGTGCGGGAGGCGAGGTTGTCACTCTGCTTGACGAAGTAAACCGCAAGCAAAAACTCTATAGCGATGTGTTTGGACGGGGGGTTAAGAGGGAGTTATACAGCAACTCTACAACGGTCAACGCGACCGTTGTGACAACTTATAGTCTGTTGGACCAGCCAACGCAGTCGCGTCACTACTCGGGCACGGATGCCAGCGGTACTTATCAGGACACAACATTTCAGTACGATGGTTACGGCCGTCTGTGGAAGACGCACAAGCCGGAGTATTTAACCAACACTTTCGATACGATCACTTATAACGCTGACGACACGAAAGCCACTATGACAGACCCGCGCGGTGTCGTCACAACTTTCACCTACAACAGTCGACACTTGGTGACCGGGGTGAGCTTCAACACTGTCAGCGGTGTTAGTACGACGCCTTCGGTAACTTACACCTACGACGTTGCCGGAAATCGCCTCTCAATGTCCTCGACTGTCGCCGAAGTCGATTACGTTTACGACACTGCCTCAAGAATGACTTCCGAGACACAGACGGTTGCAGGCGTCACAGGGGAGTTCACTCTGAATTACACCTACAAGCCTTCCGGCTCGTTGGCTTCCATTGAAGATCCATACGATCGAGTGGTTAGTTACTCATACGACAAGACAGGGAAATTGACTTCCGCCAGCGGTACCGGATATCCAAATGTGAGTTCATTGATCACAGGTGTTCAGTATCGGGCTTGGGGAGGACCTAAGAGTGTCGCCTACGGCAATGGCGTGGACGAAGACTTCGAGTATAACGAGCGCCTGCAACCTACCGAATATGAGCTCGTAGACTTACGAAACTTCGACAATTCGACTTACACAGATCGAGCCACGTTCGACTACTATGACGACGGCCGCTTGTTTCACACTTTTTATGCAACTGGTTTGGCCAAGTTTGACCGCAAGTTTGAATACGACTTTGCCGGACGCATTAAGGAAGCGTGGAC
>JBIOVO010000189.1:0-23697 GCA_044867735.1 Pyrinomonadaceae bacterium
CCCTCCGGGCAGCCGCAGGTCAGAACTTTGCGTCTTTGCGCCTTTGCGTGCGAAATCCTCTCGTGCTTGACACGCTTTAAGCGCCTTGCTAAGTTCTGGCCTCCGTTTGTTAATCTGAGCTCAGTCCGGGCAAAAGCCAGAATGAAAAAACTCCTGCTGGTCGTTGCTGTTGTCGCACTCTACATACTTCACCAGGACATCTGGTTTTGGCGAAGTTCCCACCTCGTTTTTGGTTTCATTCCGATCGGCCTCTTTTACCAGGGGTGTTTCTCGGTAGCCGCGGCGTTGTTGATGTGGCTGCTCGTGACATTCGCCTGGCCGTCGCATCTTGAACAGGAAGTCGAAGAAACCAGCGTCGGGGAGGGCTCAGAGCGTTGATTCCTGCCATCGTAGTTTTCATCTATCTCGCCACGGTCCTTTACATCGGCATTTTTGCTTTTCGACGCGCGTCGGGACGCGAAAAGGCTGAAGACTACTTTCTTGCCAGCCGTTCGCTGGGTCCGTTCGTGTTCTTGTTTTCACTCTTCGGCACGAACATGACCGCGTTCGCGATCCTCGGATCTTCCGGACATGCGTTCAGCAACGGCATCGTAACTTTTGGACTGATGGCGTCGTCGTCAGGCCTGGTGATCCCGCTCACGATCTTTCTGATCGGCACGCGCGTGTGGGCTCTCGGCAAAAAGTACGGCTTCATGACGCCGGTGCAGATCTTTCGGGATCGTTGGGAGTGCAGCCACATCGGCACCGTGATCTTCGTCGTGCAAGCCGTATTGCTGGTGCCGTACATCATCATCGGCATCATGGGCGGCGGCACGACGCTCTATACGATCAGCGGCGGCGTGGTGCCATTCTGGTTTGGCGGCGCCATCGTGGCGATGGTGGTGATGAGTTATGTGTTCTTCGGCGGCATGCGCGGCACCGCATGGGTGAACACGTTTCAAACCGTATTGTTCCTGTGCTTTGGTGCGGTGGCGTTGATCGTCATCGGTGTCGGCATGGGTGGATTCGGCACTGCTGCGCAGGCGTTGCAGTCGTCGCCCTTGTCATTTCTGCTGACACGCGAACGAATCTCGCCGTACTACTTTTTTAGTTACACGTTCATTCCACTTTCGGCCATCGCGTTTCCACACATCCTGATCTTCTGCCTCACCGCGAAGAAGATGGCCCAATTTAAGAAGACAGTCATCTTCTATCCGATCTGCATACTCGCGATCTGGTTGCCGTGTGTGTTTCTCGGTGTAATGGCAAATCGTGTGACTGACCTGCCGCAGATCAAAGCCAAGCAGGAGGCGCGCAGAGTGCTGGCGACACAAGGCAAGACTATGGAGCCTGAAGCGCGCGATGAGTTGCGCGAGAAGTCGGCAGGAGACGACGTGATCATGCTGCTGCTGCAACACTACGCGCCACTATGGCTCGCAGGCTTGCTGGGCGCGGGCATCATGGCGGCGGTGATGGCAAGCGATTCGCAGATTCTAGCTTTATCGACAATGTTTACCGAGGATGTTTTCGCCTTTTACGGCGGCAAGACGCGATTCGGTGAAGCCGTGCAAGTCCAGACCGGACGCATCTTCATCATTCTCATCACACTGTTTGCTTATGCGGTAGCTCTGCGTGCGCCCGAGACGATCTTCGAACTTGCGATTCAGTATGCATTCTCCGGATTTGCCTCGTTATCTCCGCTGCTGGTCGCGGCTCTGTTCTGGAGGGGAAGTACGAAGTGGGGCGCGTTGGCTGTAGCACTGTGGACCGCGTTTGCGGTTGTGGCAGTAGCAGTTTTGCAGGAAGTAGTGCCGGCGCCTGCACCCGGTTCGTCGACAATGCTCTGGGCGCCGGGAGGCATTGATGTCTTAACGCGAACTCCCGGTGGCACCACTGTGTTCAAGTTCATGCCCGTCGTGCCGATGGTGCTGGTATCGTCGCTATTGATGATTGTGGTATCGCTGATCACGAAGAAACCTGACGCGACTACGATCGCGAAGTATTTTGGAGGTCGAGATCGATGAAAAGACTAATCGTGGCATTCGTCGCGCTTGCTTGCCTGGGTGTTTACGCTGGTGGTCAAACTACAGCGCCTTCGAAGCGCAAGCCGGTGAAGACAGGGCCTCCCAACGGAATCTTTACGCCGGCGATAATCACCGGCGATCTGGTCTTCACGTCCGGACAGATCGGAATTGATTCGAAGACAGGCCAACTTGCCGAGGGAGGATTCGAAGGACAGTTCAACCAGGTATTTAAGAATCTGACAGCGGTGTTGGAAGCTTCGGGGAGTAGCGTGGATCACATGGTCAAAGCCACCGTTTTCCTGGCAGACATGAACGACTACGACGCGATGAATAACCTTTATCGCAAGCAGTTCAAGGGCGACCCGCCAGCGCGCACGACGGTTCAGGTCGCTCGCCTTCCGCGTGATGCGCGCATCGAGATCGAAGCCGTCGCCGTGCTCAAATAGACAGGATTTACAGAATTGAACAGGATTTAGTTCAGGTTCTTATCCTGAAAATTGTGTGAATCCTGTCAAGTTTAGCCGAAACAGTAGAGACGCCCGTCCTGTGAGCCGATAATGATGCGGCCGTTGGCGATTGCCGGTGAGGCCGATAACGGGGCGCCTGCATCGAATTCCCAAAGCTTCGCGCCGGTATTCAGATTCAATACGTAGAAGCGCCCATCGTTTGAGCCGACAAACACTCGCCCTCCCGCAATCGCCGGCGACGATTCGACGCGCGCACGCGTCGTGAAAGTCCACGCCGATGTTCCCTGTAGCGTTAATCCATGGACCATCTTGTCGCGCCCGCCGAGCACCACTCGCGAATCCGTCACTGCCGCAGATGAGTAGTAGGGAAACTTCCGTTGCGGGTGCTCATAGCGCCAGGCGATCTTGCGTTCGGTCAGGTTTACTCCCAACACCTCGTTATCAAACGTGCCGTAGAATGCCGAACCTCCTCGCAAGGCAGGTGAGGCGCCAGTGTAGGCTCCCGACGAAACAGTGAAGACTTCTTTGCCGTCCGAGATGCGAATGGCGCGAAACAACTCGTCGCAGCCGGCTATGAAAGCCATTCCATCCGCGATGCCGGGCGTTGAATGCACCGGCCCATTGGTCTTGAACTTCCAGAGCACTGAGCCGTTGCGTGCTGAGAGACAGTAGAGGTGCTCGTCATACGAGCCAATCAAGATTCGATCGCCGACCACCACCGGCGACGACTTGATCTCGCCTCCGGTCTTGAAAGCCCAACGCTTTTGACCGTTCGACGCGTCGAGCGCGTTAAGCCAGCCGCCGAGGTCGCCAATGTAAACGGTGCCGTTGCTGAAAGCCGGAGACGACTCGCCAATCGGATTTCCTGTTGAGAACTTCCAGTAGACCGAGCCGTTTTCAAGATTGAGTGCGACCAGTTCACCTTTTTGCGAACCGACAAAGACGGTGCCACCGACGATCGCTGCTGAGGACTCGATCGATTCGCCCGCTTCCCAGGTCCATAGCGGTTTGAGTGAACTCGGAACGTTCGACTGAGAAACGCCAGTCAACTCGTGATTTCCGCGAAACTGATTCCAGTTATCGGAGGGGGTGTCCGCCAACGCGGATACGCTTAAACTGATAACCAACAATAGGATCTTCAAAACACGCATTGATAGACCTCGATCGCTCCTTCTTTATTAAACGGTCGGGGGTTGAAAGTGCCGGTCCACTGCTCGGCCGCATCGACGGCAAGATCGTTCAAGTCTGACTCTTTGATGCCGCTAGCGCGAAGGCTTTGGCGCAGGCCGCCTGCTTCGGTTAGTTCCTCGAGTCTCCGTGCTAATGCTTCTGTCGCACTCAGTCGCGGAAACTTTCCTGCGCTGCTCGACCAATTCAAAAGCATCGCGTACTGGTCCGCGGCAACGCTCTCGTTCCAGCGCACTACGGAAGGAAGCAGCATTGCGATCGCCGCACCGTGCGCTGTGCCGTAACGCGCGGTCAGCGGATTAGCGCAGGCGTGTGTCGCGCCGAGCATTGAATTCTCGATTGCCACTCCGGCGTAGTACGCACCCAACTGCATCGAGCCGCGCGCTTCCAGATCATTCGGTTCGCGCAGCACGCGCTCGTAGTTTGGCTCGAGCAGTCGCCACGCTTCTCTGGAAAAGATTTCCGACAGCGGATTGCGTTTGGTGGTGACGTAGGTTTCGACAGCGTGAGCAATCGCGTCGAAACCTGAAGTGGCGGTAATGCTCGGCGGTTGCGAAACAGTGAGCGCTGGATCGAGAAGTGCGACGCGAAACGCTGCTTTCGGATCACCGCAAGCCATTTTGACGTGAGTCTCTGCGTCGGAGATCAACGCGTACGTCTGGCCCTCACTTCCGGTGCCTGCGGTAGTTGGGATCGCAATCATCGGCAACATCGGCTGTGTTGCCTTGCCGTACCCGCGATAGTCAGACATGCGACCACCGTTGGTGAGCAAAAAGTTAATGCCCTTGGCGCAATCAAGCGAACTGCCGCCACCGAGTCCGATGATCGAATCAATCTTCGACTCCGAAGCGAATGCCGTTCCCGCTTCGACCATTCTAGTGTCGGGATTGACTTCGAAATCGTGAAAGCGAATGACTTCAACACCGGCGTTCTTTAACGGCCCAACAGCTTCATCGACGTGGCCTGACGCAACCAGACCATGATCGGCGACCAGCAGCGTGCGCTTAAAGTTCAGCTCACGCGCAAGCTCGCCGAGACGCTCGATGACTCCGGCGCCAAAAACCACGCGCGTACGAGGTTGAAAGTCGAAAGACCTCATCGTTTGCGCGCGGTGCTGGTGGCTTTCTGTGCGGTATCCGAAAGTGCGTAAAGTTGATTGCGATTCGAGATGTAGAGCACTCCGTTTGCCGGCACCGGCGTGGAGTAAACCGAACTGCCCATGTTGATCTCAGCAATCACTTTTTTCTCTCTACCTTCCGCCATGATCACGACGTCGCCGTCCTCATCGCCGAGATAGAGCTTGCCGTCGACCAGCAATGGCGATCCCCAAACTGCGGCGAAGAGATCGTGTTTCCATAAAAGCTTCCCGGTCTTTGCATCGAGCGCGTGCAAAAATCCGCTGAAGTCGGGTTGGTAAACGATTCCGTCTTTAATGGCAGGCGTGGAAATGGTGCGACGAATGTCACCGTAATGCCAGACCAAACCGGTCTTCGTAATATCACCGCGCTTGCTGCCGTCGATGCAATACATATGACCGACGCCCTCACCGTGTTCCGGATCCTGCCCGTTGGCGAGGTAAACGCGATCTTCATAGATCACTGGCGTGCTGATGATTTCGTTACGCGTCTTGGGCCAGGTCGACTCTTTCGGGTTCGTATCAAACTCCCAGAGTTTCTTTCCGGTCTGGGCCTCATAACCGCGGACCCAACCGTCACCTTGCCCGTGAACTACCTGGACCACACCGCCGAGTGTTCCGACAGTTGGCGACGACCATTGCCCGTGCAGAATGCGATCCTGAACCGAGTTGTCTTCCCAAACGAGTTTGCCCGTCTTTTTGTTGACGGCAATGATTGACGGAGCTTTAGGTGAAGGAACGTTCACGTGGCTCTCATCCTGACCGTTGGAGGTGCTGACGAAGATCAGATCGCCGTAGACGACTGGTGATGAATTGGCCAGGTTGTGTGGCAGTGAACCAACCTCTTCGATCATGTCGAAGCGCCAGACGACGTCGCCATCGGCTTCGCCGTTGAGCTTTTCATCTGTGACCGGACCATCGTTCTCCTTGTCGCGAAAACCTTGTGCATCGACGCACATGAGTTCGGCGCGATTGGAAACGTAGTAAACGCGATCGCCTTCGACGAGTGGCGAAGAAGCGACTCCCTGATACGGCCAATCGTTTACACGGCCGGCAGCGAGCTTGTCATGGACCATCTGCCACAGGAAGCTACCATCCGACTCCTTAAAAGCCATCAGGATGCCCTTGTCGCCGACGATCTTCGGATTGCGAACTCCTTCATTGTTCGTACCGACAAACACGATTCCGCCCGCGACGATAACGTTGCCGTACGTCTGCGAACCGAGCTGGGCCACCCACTTGACGTTCTTCTTGCTTTTAACGTCCCAACTGGTCGGCAATCCTTTCATGTTTGAAATCATGTTGCGATCGGCCGTGCCGCCCCACATGGGCCAATCGCCTGAACCTGGATCGGAAGCGGAAACAGCCGGCGCGAAGGAATATACAGCGGCGCCCAGCAGAAACAGCGCGCCGGCGAAAATTGCGAGTCGTCTATTAAGCGTGGATAACATGGCGTTGGACCTCAGGTTTTTGAATCTCATTTGTTCGCGTATACCTTTATGTTGTCGAAGTAGAGTTCAGCGAGACCGTTGCCGAAGATGCCCGGCGCTCCCTGACGATTCGGAATCGGGTCGATGCGTTCGATCATCCACGCTTCAGGCTCCGGCTCACCGGCCGGCCAGGCTTTTCCGCGGGCGCGTGTTTTCCCGTCCGGAAGATTCTCGACCTGAAGCTTCAGACGGTACCAGGTGTCGGGCTTCCACGCGAAAGGCAACGTCTTGGTGCGTGCAGTTTCGGGTTGCCACGGTTCCAGATGCAGCATCTGGCTGTTGCCGTAGAGAGTTAGTACGTAGCGTTGTGCGATCACTCCGGCGTCGCCCTGTTGCCGTCGTTTTGTAGTTGCGAAAACATCGCCTTCGACGGTGTAGTTGGACCAGTCTGACGGTCCCATGTAGGCACGTGAACGGCTTAACAAGGAAGATCCTTCGGTCAACTTCGCCAGCACCTTGTTCCCGTTCAGCTCGCGCACGGCAAACTTCAAAGTCATGTTGTTCCATCCGGGTGGCAAGGAATTCACAGCCATCGAATCGAACGTTTCACTCCATGGCAGGGGAGGGAAGACGCGCACGCTGGCCGTGCCAGTCACGCCGTCAACCGTTGCTTTCACCAGTCCCGCCTGCACCGCTGCATCAGTGCCCGCAGTGAAATGACCGTTCTCAACAGTGCCTTTCAATTGATCGAGCGCCCAGGTTGCGGAAGGTTCTTCACGAACGAAGGTACCCTGCGCGTCGAAGAGTCGCACACGAAAATTTACTTTGTCTCCGGGTTTCAGGATGAGTTCTGTTGGTACGACCTGCACGTGGGTTACAGGGTTTGAACTCACGCTGGCGCCGACGGCCGCTGGAGTCGTCGTTGATGAACTCTGGGTTGCTTTCTTCCCGATCGCGTACAGGGCCGTGTCACTGACCAAATAAATGCGTCCATTGGAAACGGCTGCTGAGGCGATGATCGCTTCCGGTAGCGCCTCTGTGCCCAATTGATCCTGATCCAGAATCTCACATCCGGTCGGGCCGGGTTTGAGTATGAAAAACTTTCCGTTCTCAGTGCCGACGTACAACTTGCCATCGGCCAACACTGGAGAGGCTTTCTGAATCGTTCCCAGATTTTGCAGCCACAGTTGCTTGCCACTGTTCACATCGAACGCGGCAAGGTTCGCGCCGTTGTCGATCTGATAGAGACGATCGCCATCAAGCACGGGCGAAGAGAAGCCGCCCTGCCAGCCGTTCACGCTCCACTTGACCTGTTCCTTTTTGAGGTCGCCCTTCGCGGTCGCATCGACGGCGACCATCATGCCCATCTCGTTCGACTCGAGATTCTCCTCGCTGTGCGTGAGGATCGCAGTCGTGCCACGGACCACGACGCCGGTGTTGATGCCACGCTTACTGATCTCGTATCTCCACACCGGTTCTCCCGTTTGCGGTTTGATCGCGTGTATAAAACCGTCGCTGGCTCCCTGAATTAGCAGGCGCATGCCGTTTACGTTAGCGATGATCGGAGGCGCGTAAGTGGTGTCGTATGGTCTGGCTCCCGGTGCGCTTACCCACATCGTCTCGCCGGTCTTTTTATCGAAGGCCATGAAGCGGTGATTGCCGCGTCCATGTTGGCCCCACATAAAAGTGACGCCGCTGACGATAAGTAGATCGCCATCGATGATCGGCGAAACAGTGCGGCCTCCGTGCGTGGTGAGTAGTCCGAAATCTTCGCCCAGCGATCGTTCCCACAAAACTTTTCCATCGCGATTGAAGCCGGCCAGGTGTCCGCCGCCACCAAACATGTAGACGTTACCGGTTGTGGGATCGCCAACAGGGGACGCCCAGCCGATGCGATGCGGCGGCACGTCGCTCAGGTAAACGTTGAAGCGGTGTTCCCACAAAAGCTTTCCGGTGTCGGCGTCGAACGACATCAGCCGTTCCTGCAACGACTCGCCTTTACCTGCCGAATTTGTGAGATAAACACGATCTCCCATGACGATTGGAGTAGAGCGTCCACCGTACGGCGCTTTCCACGCGAGGTTGTCACCGGTTGGGGACCATTTGACCGGCAGATTCTTCTCGGTGGAGACGCCGTCGCGTGCCGGACCACGCCATTCGGCCCAATCTGAGACCGCTGCGAACGAGAAAGCAAGGCAAACGTTCAAATAAATGGAAACTAGGTTAGTCATTTTGGAGACCTGTGCCGACTAAATTTACAAAGGGTTTAGAAGTCTATGCGCGCTTGCAACCTTAAGGATGTACAATACGTAAACTCACGTTGCTGCGATTCAGTTTGTTTTGATTCTAACAGTCATCTTTCGTCTTTTGAAGTGGACTCAAGTATAGCCCGCATCTTTGTGCCGAGTGCGGGAACTTCTTCGAGGAGAAATAATGTTGTTGCTACAGAAAGTCTTCCTCTTTTCGATCCTTGCTCTGCTGCTCCAGCAAACTCCGACCAATAACAAACAAGAACTGAACGATCAACTTTTCGAAGCGGTTCGCAAAGGCGACGCGGCGGCGGTTACGGCCCTACTCGACAAAGGTGCTGACGTGAATGCCAGGTTCCGGTACGGCGCAACGGCGCTTTTCAAAGCAGCGGAACGCGGGAATGCAGATGTAGTCGCAGTGCTGCTCGATCGTGGCGCCGATGTAAATGTCAAAGACACGTTCTACCAGGCCACGGCGATGACGTGGGCACTCGATGGCAATCACGTGAAGATCGTTCGTCTGCTGCTGCAAAAGAGTGGTGACGATGCCGAAGATGTGTTAATGACCGGAGTTCGCGAAAACAACGACGAGTTTGTGAAGATCGCGTTGGAGCGTGGCGGAATCAAGCCAGAAGGATTGACCGCCGCACTGGCGATAGCGTCAGCAGATCCGAAAAGAGCTGCGGCAGTCGAGATGTTGAAAAATGCAGGCGCGACACCACCACTCGAAGTTGACGCCGCAACGCTTCAATCGTATGCCGGCAAGTACAAAGGCGACCCTGGACCTGAGGTCACAATCGGAGTGAAGGAAGGAAAACTAGTAGCCACGGGATTCGGGCGCCAGGAGTTGCCGTTGATGGCGCTGGACAAGACGACATTTCGACCGCTTGCATTCGACGGCGTCACGTTTACCTTCAACGTCGAGGGCGAGAAAGTGACCGGAATGGCGCTCAAACAGGGATCAAACACAACGCAACTGAAGCGAGTTGAATAAAACGATATAGGTCATATAGGTCCTATCGGAACCCATCGAGGATTGCTTCCCATGAAAAGATTTGCTTCTTCTCTCATTCTTATCGCTCTGTCTCTAACCGCCGTCCAGGCGCAGAACTGGCCGCAGTTTCGTGGTCCAGGCGCGACCGGCGTCGCCGAAGGAACGCCAAAACCTGCAAAGTGGGACGCCTCAACCTCGGAGAATGTGCGCTGGAAACTGAAGATTCCGGGGCTCGCACACTCGAGTCCGGTTGTTTGGGGTAACAAGATCTTCGTGACTACTGCCGTCACCTCGGGCGCGAAAGACGAAACGCGTTTCGGACTTTACGGAGACGTCGCGCCGGTTAAAGAGGATCCGAAGCACACGTGGAAAGTCTTCGCTATCGACAAGACGAAGGGCACGATTCTTTGGGAGCGCACGGCTTCAGAAGCGCTGCCTAAGGTTAAACGCCACCCGAAATCCACACACGCCGATTCGACCCCGGTCACCGATGGCAAGTATCTGATTGTGAACTTTGGTTCCGAAGGTCTTTTTGCCTTTGACCTGAACGGCAAGCTTTTGTGGAAAAAGGATCTCGGAGTGCTCGATGCTGGTTGGTTTTACGATGCCGACTACCAGTGGGAATACGGCAGTTCACCTATCATCTACAAGAACCTCGTGATTGTTCAGGCCGACCTGCAAAAGAACTCTTTCATCGCAGCCTACGACATCAAGACCGGAAAAGAAGTTTGGAAAACAGGGCGTGAGGAACTCCCCTCCTGGGGCTCGCCGACGGTTTATGAAGGCAAGCTGCGCGCGGAGTTACTCACCAGCGGCCCGAAGGCGATTCGTGGTTACGATCCCGCGACGGGTAAAGAATTGTGGAGACTCGGCCCGATGTCGGAAATAACCACTCCGACTCCTTTCGTCGCTCACGATCTGATCTTCATCACGAGCGGTTATGCGCCGATTCAACCGATTTACGCAATCAAACCCGGCGCAAACGGAGACATCACGCTTAAGGATGGCAAAGAGTCGAGCGAGTTCATCGCGTGGAGCAAACAACGCGGTGGTCCATACATGCCGACGCCGATCGTCTATGGAGATCTCTTTTACACCTGTTCCAATCAGGGTGTTTTCACGGCTTACAACGCGAAGACTGGCGAACGTGTCTACCAGGAACGCCTGGGCGGAACGGGTGCCGCATTTACTGCTTCGCCAGTGGCTTCCGACGGCAAGATTTACATGTCGAGTGAAGATGGCGACGTCTTTGTCGTGAAAGCTGGTCCAAAGTATGAGTTGCTCGCGAAGAACCCCGTTGGTGAAGTCATGATGGCGACACCGGCGATCTCGGATGGTTTGGTGATCGTGCGCACCGTCTCGCATCTCTATGCATTTGGTGACACGTCGATCTTGAACAACAAATCCGGCCAATAACAGAACCGAGCGCGGTAGCGCCGGGTACATAGAGGAACTAATCGTGAAACTAACACGCCGCATCGCATTAACTTTCATCATCGGAATCTCCCTATCCTTCGCAGCACTCAGCTTTCTCGCAGGCCGCGCCTCCGCCGGAAACTGGCCGCAGTGGCGCGGTCCGGATGGCTCTGGTATCTCAACCGAGAAGAACCTGCCGTCCGAGTGGAGCCCAACCAAGAACATCAAATGGAAAACGCCGATCGATGGTCGTGCACATTCGTCGCCGATCGTTTGGGGCAACAGAGTATTTGTGACGACGGCCATTGAAGGAGCTGAGGTTCCCGGTGCGAAGGCTGCGAAGCACCAGATAGATGGTAAGGATTTTGTCCATCCCGACAGCCTCGGCGCGAATCGCAAACAGACCTTCAAGGTAGTCTGCCTCGATCGCGATTCCGGCAAGATCGTTTGGCAGACGACCGCATGGGAAGGAACGCCGTACGATGATCGTCACCGGAAGAGCTCGTACGCTGCGTCGACACCGGCGACAGACGGCAAGATGGTCTATGCGTTCTTTGGCGCCGAAGGTCTCTATGCTTTCGACTTCAAAGGGAAACTTGCATGGAAGGCGCAGCTCCCGGCCATGGGAAATCTGGGCATGGGAACTGGAACATCGCCGATCCTTTTTGACAATCTCGTGATCGTGCAGGCTGATGAGGAGAACGGACAAACGTCATTCATCGCTGCTTTCGACAAGAAGACCGGCAAAGAGGTTTGGAAGACGGCGCGAAAGGTGCAGATCAGTTGGTCTACTCCTTTGCTCGTCCGCACTGGTTCACGCGCAGAGTTGATTGCGAGCGGAACGGAATCGATCGTCTCTTACGATCCGGCGACGGGAAAAGAACTCTGGCGGCACAAGGGTGTCGAGAGCAACGCGATTCCTTCGCCGGTGGCTAATAATGAAATGGTGTATCTGGTTGCAGGTTACCCGGCGAAGATCGCGATGGCGATCAAGCTCGGTCAGAGTGGTGACCTGACAGGCACGCCGAATGTGCCCTGGAAGTATGAGAAGGGCACGGCGTATGTGCCTTCACCGATTCTTTACGGCGACTATCTCTACCTGACAACGGATCGCGGAATTCTGACGTGTATCGATGCGAAGACTGGTGAAGTGAAGTACGAGGGCGGACGAATCCCGGTCCCGGCGACGTTCACCGCATCTCCTGTCGCGTTCGAAGGAAAGATCCTGATGACGAGCGAGGATGGGGATACGTTTATCGTGAAGTCAGGTCCGAAGCACGAGATCATCGGGACAAATTCGGTCGGCGAGGCCGTCTACGCTTCCCCGGCAATCGCCGACGGCAGCATTTACATTCGTGGTGAGAAGAACCTGTACCGTATCGGCGGTTAACTACTTCAACGAATTACTAACCACAAAGACACAAAGACACAAAATTTAACTCAGTGTCTTTGTGTCTTTGTGGTTCATTTGTGCTCGCCTGCGGCGGAACATTCTTGCGGTCAGGCACGTCTAACGTTAATAATTCCCAAGCTGTAGCGTTCCAAAAGCAGGAGGGTTTCCCGCATGTTGAGGTCCAAATTCAGGTCAATCACTATTATTAGCCTCTGTTCCGTTGCTCTATTCGGCGCGTGTCGTAGCTCAACCTCGAACGAGGCCCATTACGCCGAGCTCGAGAAACACCGCCAGAATCAGGCTGCTCAACCTGCGGCTTCCGTGGCGCCTTCGGTGGCGCCGAGTCCCAGTCCTACGGCCAGTGCATCACCGTCGCCTGGGCAAGCGACGGCAGCTCCAGCGCCGTCTGGGCGAAACTACTGGACAAACTTCCGGGGACCGAGGCGCGACGGTAAGTACGACGAGACAAGCGTCTCAACCAACTGGCCTTCCGGCGGCCTGCCCGTGATCTGGAAACAACCGGTAGGCGTCGGACATGCCTCTTTCGCGATCGCTGACGGCAAGGCTTACACGATCGAGCAAAGACGAAATCAGGAAGTCGTCGCCGCTTACGATCTGGGAACTGGCCGTGAGTTGTGGACGCAAAAGTGGAACGCGGAGTTCGTCGAATCGAACGGCGATGGACCAAGAGCAACGCCCACCTGGGACTCAGGGCGTATCTACGCACTCGGCGCGACTGGTGAACTACGCTGCCTCGATGGGACTAACGGTTCCGTGCTCTGGGGCAAAAACATTCTCAGCGACAATGGCGCCAAGAACCTTCCCTGGGCCATGGCTGCGTCGCCACTCGTCGTTGACGACAAAGTGATCGTGCTGCCCGGCGGCTCGCCGAATAAATCCGTGGTTGCTTACAACAAGAACACCGGAGCGCCCGTTTGGAAAGTGCTCAACGACTCGCAGGCTTACGTCTCGCCGATGTTGATGGAACTCGCCGGACGACGCCAGATCGTCGTTGTTAGTGCGATGCGTGTTGTCGGACTCGCGCCGGAGAACGGCAACCTGCTTTGGAGTTATTCGTGGGACACGGAAGGTGGCATCAACGTTTCCCAACCCATCCAGGTCAATGCCAATCGGTTCTTCGTTTCCTCCGGCTATCGAAAAGGCGCGGCGCTGGTTGAGGTGAAGGGAAGCGGCGACAGTTTTACGGCGACGACCATTTGGGAAAACAACAACATGAAGAACAAGTTCAACAGCTCAGTTCTTCATAATGGTTATGTTTATGGTCTCGACGAAGGCATTCTGAGCTGTCTCGACGTGAATACAGGCGACCGCAAATGGAAAGATGGCCGTTACGGATACGGGCAGGTATTGCTGGCCGGCGGACACCTGATCATCTCGACTGACGCCGGCGACATAGCATTGGTGAAGGCATCGCCGGATGGATTTAGCGAAGTCGCACGCTTTACAGCCTTGCAAGGTAAGACGTGGAATTATCCGGCGATCGCCGGCGGACGATTGCTCGTGCGCAACTCGAGTGAGATGGCGGCGTACGATATCTCAGGCAAGTAGGTCAACAGGTTACGCAGATTATACAGAAAAGAAATCTGTGTAATCTGCGGATGGATCTTATTGCTTAACAAAGATTCGCTTCGCTTCGAACGATCCTCTCGGTCCATCGACGTACATGTCGATCGTTAACTCACCCGTTGTGGACATGGTCCACTTCCGCACGATCTGAGTTGTCACTGGCCCATTGGGAGATTCGGCCGTCGTAACCTCAGTCACTGTGATTCCCTTGTCACCCGGCAGCCACGTCGCCGTTCGTTTGCCTTTTGCGGGCGGTTGATTCGGGGCGACCGCCGGTGTGTACTCATACTCTTTGCCGTCCATCGTGTAAGTGTCTTTGACCGTTCGCTCGTTGCCAGGCTGGACTAGTTTTGTTTCGACTTCAATCTTGTCGTCGGTTTGGGTGACCGTCATTGTCTGGGTCATGTTTCCGGGGATACCAAAACTCCGCGCTCGATCCATCGTCCAGCTACCGCTGAAATTCGGCTTCGTCGCTGCCAGAGCAAACGCTGACAATGCCATGATCGCAACTGTCATCAACAATAATTTCCTTGCCATCGCTGTTCTCCTTTGGTTGTTGCCCCGACCCGGCGCTACCGCGCTCGGTTCTGTAGAGCCAGAAGTGGTCCCGTCATGAACGTGGTCACGAGTGCCATCAAGACCATCATTGCAAAGATACGTCCCGAGAGAATGCCGAGATCATAACCTATATTCAGTACCACGAGTTCAACTAATCCGCGTGTGTTCATGAGCACGCCGATCGCAAACGATTGCGACCAGGTCATTCCCGTCCACCGGCTCATCAACGTGCTGCCACCCAACTTGCCCGCTATGGCGACGAGAATGATCACGCCGCACAGCACCCAGTCGTACCAACTTGTCAGGAGTCCGACCTGGGTGCGCAATCCAGTGAACGCAAAAAAGAGCGGCAGCAACGCGTAAGAACCAAAAGCCTCAAGCTTATCTTTGAGAAAGATCCGAAATTCGGTAGAAGGCGGCATTACCACGCCCGCCAGGAAAGCGCCGAAGAGTGCGTGAATGCCGATCGACTCCGTGATCAGCGCGCAGGCCAGCACGAACGCCAGGATGATCGGCACCAGCCTTCGCCGGTGTACTTGAGAATCCGGATCCTTGATGATCCGTCCGAGTTGCGGCCGGACCACCAACGCCATCAAGAGCACGAAAACCAGCGTCAATACGATCGTTATCGCGGAGATTCCGACACCGGTTGCTTTTACGAGCGCTATTACCAGCGCGAGAATGCACCACGCGGTGACATCGTCGACGGCAGCACAGGTGATAGCGATTGAGCCGAGATAGGTTTGCGACAGCCCACGGTCCTCAAGTATGCGGGCGAGCACCGGAAAAGCGGTGATGCTCATCGCAACCCCGATGAATAACGCAAATGCATTGAAGGAGGTTTCAGGCGGCGCAAGTTCTCGATAAAGAAAAAGTGAGAGCGTGGCGCCGAGCAGAAAAGGAACGATGATGCTGGCGTGACTGATCATCACCGCCGCGGATCCCTTTTCTCGTAGGTGTCTGACGTTCAACTCCATGCCCACGATGAACATGAACAGCACGACGCCGATCTGGCTCAAGAGTCTTAGTGTTTCAAGTGAAGTAGCGGGAAAGAGAAACGTCATCGCCTGTGGAAAAACAAGGCCCAGGAGCGATGGCCCAAGGACGATTCCCGCGATCATCTCTCCCATCACCGGCGGCTGGCCGATCTTGCGAAATAGCCATCGGAATAGTCCGGCCACGGTCAGGATGACGATGATTTGAGTGAGTAAAATGCTGAGCGGAGTGCGAAAGTTCTCCCACAGGATGCCTCTGAAAGTCGTTGGACTTGTTGGCGCCGGAAGCATCGCTTCCGGATGGAGCCTCAGACCAACAGCGAGGATTAGCCAGACGCCGGCCACAAAGCACAGCAACAGCAAAAAATACGGCAAATAGTGGCGTATGTGCGAAAAAGTGGATCCTGGTTTAGGAGGCATTGGTGGGCCGTAAACTTACAACGCTCCTACGAGACCGCGCAACCTAATAATCAGTTTCTGCGTAACAAGTCCCTGAGATAAATCTCCCCCGCCAAGGCGCAAGCAAAAGCTGGTGTTTTCTCTGCGATCTCTGCGGTTCTCTGTGTCCTCTGCGTTAAAGGCACCCGTTAGAGATGATGGAATGCAGAGGGCGCAGAGAGCCGCAGAGAGTCGCTGCGGGGAAAACCCTAATTGGCAATCGAGCCCGTTGATGCTAAGTTTGTTCGCTGGTCTGGCACGACGTGTCCGCCAGAGATACACCAGATGACGGTAGACATCGCCCAAACCAGAACCGAAGTAGGAAACTATTTTGTCTCCAACTATCCGCCGTTTTCGCAGTGGAAACCGGAGTATGTTTCGGAGGCAATCGCGGCGCTCAACCAGCCCTCGCGTGTCGCAGATCCGCTGGGCCTTTATATCCACATCCCGTTCTGCCGCAAGCGCTGTCACTTCTGTTACTTCAAAGTCTACACAGACAAAAACGCTTCCGAGATCGAGGTCTATCTCGACGCGCTGATCAAAGAGAACGAACTCTACAGCCGTATGCCCGCGTTTCACGGACGGCAACTCCGGTTCGCATACTTCGGCGGCGGCACTCCTTCTTATATCAGCGAGAAACAGTTGCGTTATCTCGTCGATGGTCTTAACCGGCATGTGAGCTGGCAGAACGCGGAAGAAGTCACCTTTGAATGTGAACCCGGCACGCTGCAAAAAGCGAAACTCGAAACGCTCAAAGAGATCGGCGTCACGCGGCTCAGCCTCGGTATCGAACACTTTGACGACGAAATACTCGCAGCCAACGGCCGTGCGCACCTCTCGCCTGAAATCTACCGCGCTTACGAGTGGGCGCGAGAAGTTGATTTCGCGCAGGTCAACGTCGATCTAATCGCAGGTATGGTGGGCGAGACTGAAGAGAAGTGGCACAACGCGATCCAACGCACGATTGAGCTCGCGCCCGACTCCGTTACGATCTACCAGATGGAGCTGCCGTACAACACCACCATCTCGCAGGACATTTTAAAGAAAGGCGTGCAGTCGCCCATCGCCGGCTGGGAAACAAAACGTCATTGGCTTGATTACGCTTTTGAACAGTTTATCAAGCACGATTACGAAATCGCCGGCACCGACATCGTCGTCACGAAGAAGAAAACCTGCCGGTTCATCTACCGGGACGCACTCTGGCATGGCGGTGACATGATCGGTATCGGTGTCTCGTCGTTTTCTCACTTCGGCGGGGTTAATTTCCAGAACGCGCACAACTTCGAGGAGTATGTGCGCATCCTTAACGAGGACCGCCTGCCGCTCTTGCGGGCCGTTTCGCTGACCGCAAAACAGAGATTGATTCGCGAGATGGTGTTGCAGTTAAAAACCGGGTGGCTCGATACCGTCTATTTCCTGCGAAAGTTTGGCGTTGATGTTTGGCAGGAGTTTCGTCCGGTCTACGAAGAACTGGAAAGTAAGGATCTTTTGCTACGCGACAACGGCATGATCTCGCTGACTCGTCGCGGCTTGCTCGAAGTCGATCACTTTCTCCTCGATTTTTTCGAACCTGAACTGAGAACAGTACGCTACGCATGAGTACAAACAAATTTGATGTCATTGTAATGGGTGGTGGGCCCGCAGGGAGTTCTGTGGCCGGTATTTTGGCGCGCGAGGGCCGCCAGGTAATTCTCTTCGAGAAGGAAATCTTTCCACGTCATCACATCGGCGAATCGCTGATGACCGACACTTACTGGACTTTCCGCCGTCTCGGCTTGCTCGAGAAACTTAAGGAGAGTCCTTTTGTGCGCAAGTACAGCGTGCAATTCGCGAACTCTGCGGGCAAGGAGTCGCGACCGTTCTATTTCTTCGAGGCCGTGCATCACGAAAGCGCCGTGACCTGGCAGGTAACGCGCGCGCAATTCGATCATCTGTTACTCAATCACGCCGCGGAGCAGGGCGCTACGGTGCATCAGGGCGTGCTGGTTAAGCAGGTACTCTTCGACGGCGATCGTGCGGTTGGGGTCGAGGTCCAGATGCAGAACGGCACGCGTGAGAAGTTTTATGCAAACGTGGTTGTCGATGCGACCGGCCAGACAGCGATGCTCTCGAACAAGTTTCGCTGGCGCGTACGAGATCCGAAACTCAAGAAAGCGGTGCTCTATTCTTACTTCAAGGGCGCACACCGCGAACCGGATCTAAACGGTGGCGCGACGCTCGTGTTGCGCACCGAACACGGTAGCAATGGCTGGTTTTGGTATATCCCGCTTGAAAACGACATCACGAGTGTCGGCATCGTTGCGGATCCGGAATATCTCCTAAAGAATCGCGGGCAGGATCTCGCGAAGATCTTCCAGGAAGAGATCGATAAATGTGAACCGTGCCGCAAACGCGTCGCTGAAGGCGAGCGCGTAGATAAGATCTATTCCATCCTCGACTACTCGTATCGCTCCAAGCAGAACGCCGGCAACGGCTTCATCCTTATTGGCGACGCCTACGGCTTCCTCGATCCGATCTACTCGTCAGGCGTGTTGCTGGCGTTGAAGATGGCTGAGCTTGCCGCCGACGCGATTCACGACGCTTTCAATCACGACGACTTCTCCGCCGCACGGCTCGGGCAGTATCAGGCAAAACTCGATCGCGGTATCGAGTCGATGCGCAAGCTGGTCTATGCGTTCTATAACGAGGGATTCAGTTTTTCCGGTTTCCTGCGGAAGTATCCCGAGGAGCGAACGCACATCATCAATCTGCTTATCGGTGATGTGTTCAGAGAGGGCATCGATTCGATCTATGGACCGATGTCGGAGTTTGCCGAGATCCCGCCACCGCTGTACGAGCAGGTCGATGGCTCGATGGTCGCGCGCGTACCTACGCCGGACGAAGCCGACCTGCTGCTATCCGCTCAATACAAGTACTACGATGATCAACCACAGATCATCACGGATCATACGGATTGATTTTGTTTCTTATGATCCGTGATTATCCGTGTCAATCTGTGGTTAAAATAAAAACTTCAAGCCAAACTGAATGTGTCGCGGATCTCGTGCTGACGTGATCCGTCCGAACGTCGGCGAGCCGAGAAAATTGTCCGGCAGGTTGAAGTTGGGATGATTGAATAGATTGAAAGCCTCTGCGCGAAACTGGACGTTGAAGCGCTCGCCAAACGCCGTATTCTTCACAATCGACGCATTCACATTCTGAAATCCAGGCCCGTCGAGAATATTTCTTCCCGCATCGCCAAATGTTCCCGGAGCAGGAAATGCGAAGGCGGCAGGGTTGAACCATTGCAACGTCGTGGGTGACGAGAGTTCGGGATTCCCGATCAGGTTGGGCCGATCGTTTGCGCCAAAGCCGAGAATCGATCGTCCCGTGCCGCTATTATCGATCTCAGGTAACAGCGCGACGGTGAACGGCCGTCCCGACTGAAGCGTGATGATGCCGTGAGTCTCCCAACCGCCCAGGAGTGTTCCTTCCCAACCTGACTGACCTTTTCCAAACGGCAGCGCATAGGAATAACTAGCCGACAGTCGATGACGAACGTCAAAGTTCGAACGTCCGCGTTCGGCGGCAACGTCATAACTGTTCTGCGGGAAATTCGGATCGCCGGCGCTGCTGAAAAAGTTAGAAGCATCGTCGATCGACTTGGACCAGGTGTAAGAAACGAGTGCGTACAGACCACGTGACCAGCGTCGCTGGAACCGGGCTTGCAACGCATTGTAGTTGGAGTTCCCGCGCGACTCTAGCAGATCGATATCGTCGAAACGCGGATCCGGGCGCGGCACAATCGGCAGCCCCGGCGGCAGCACGCTCGGTTGCGGTTGGTTGATATCTCGCGCGGTCAGTAGTTTCGTGCCTTTTGAGCCAACATAAGCAACTTCAATGACGTTCTTCTCACCAAGTTGACGTTCGACGTTGAAGTTCCAATGCTGCATGTAACCGGTGCGCAGGTTGCGTTGGATTGCGAGGGCAGAGTCAGGCAGCGGGAACGGGAAGAAAGACGGGAACGGATCGTTCAGAGTTAACGGCAATCCTGGCAGAGAGAAGAAAATGTTGTTGTCGAAGAAAGGCGAGTTGAAGTAGAGCGCCTCGGCGGGCGCAAGGGGCGACTGGTCGTAGTAAATACCATAACCACCGCGCAGCACCGTTCGTTGGTCTTCGCCGATGGTCCAGGCGAAGCCGGCGCGTGGCGCGAAGTTGTTCTTATCGGCGTCGAAGCCACTCCGCGGAACGCCATTCGTACCGACGGGAACCAGGTTGCGGGTCGCGACGTCGTAAACAGTCGCTCGGTCTGCGGCATCGACCGGCGGTGAGTTGTACTCGTAACGCAAACCGGCGTTAATCGTCAGTCGCGGCGTGACGCGATAGCTGTCGTTAATAAAAAAGTTGTAACTCTCGGTGCGAATCTGTTGTGGATTATCAACACGCGCGACGCTGGTCAGGAACGGGAAACCAATTAGCAGATCGCCGAGCGCGTTGCCCGTGATCTGTCCGAATGGTGAGAACTGCAAACGGCCGCGCGATTCAACATCACGGAAAGCATTCTGCTGCGAAAAACGCAGATCGGCGCCAAACTTGATAACGTGATTTCCGCGCACCCAGCTCGAATTGTTCAGGAACTGGTAGACATTGGTAACGCTGTCCTGTGGGTTGTTGCCTTCATCGCCGAGCGGTGAAAAGCCCGTGATCGTGATGAAGCTAAGACCTAAGTCGCGCTCACGTGGAGAGATCGTTGGCAAGCCGACTTCAGAGTTAAGAACGCTCGCTTCCTGCGTGACTGCCGAGGCGACTCGGTTAAAGGCCACGCGACTCTCATTCACGAGATTCGGGCTGATGAGGAGTGTTAGCGCACCCATCGCGTTCTGGCTGCGTCGCTTCACCGCGTCGCCAAACCCGGGAACTACCGAGAACGCGGGACCGGTAAACGGTTCGAACAGATCGCGGTCGCCGAAACTGTATCTAAACGTCAGGTTCGCACGGCTGTTTATGCTGTGATCCACGCGGGCGTCGAAGCTGTCGTTATCGTCTCGTAAAACCGGAGACGAGACGAAGTTCTGAAAAGGAACGTTGCGATTCGGAAGCGGATAGAGATTGGCGATTGCACTTCCTACAGGATTAATAAAGAAATCCGGAATGATGCCGTTGTCGAACGGCTGACCAGTGAATGGATTTGTCGGCACTCCGAATAGACTCTGCGAGAAGTTGCCTGCGCGTTCCTGTGCCGTCGGCACGTTTGTGATGCGCGTAATTCCTTCGCGCGAGCGGGTGCCTTCATAGTCGGCAAAGAAAAAGGTGCGATCGCGCAGAATTGGTCCACCGATTGCGCCGCCAAACTGGTTGCGAATGTATTTTGGTTTCGGTTCGGACGCCGGCGCGAAGAAGTTGCGCGCATCGAGCGCCGCGTTGCGATGAAACTCGAACAACGAACCGTGAAAGTCGTTCGATCCGGAATTCAGGATCACGTTGACCTGCGCACCCGGGTTGCGTCCAAACGAAGCATCGTAAGTGCTGGTCAACATCTCAAACTCGCGAATCGCATCCACTGAAGGCCTCACGCCGAATGTGTTGAGTTTTGGGTCGACGTTGTAAACACCGTCCAGCAGGAAGTTGTTTGCGTCTTCACGAGCGCCGTTGACACTGAATGCGAAGTCGCCGCGAGCTGAACCGGCGGAACCCTGGGCCGGAGGTACCGCTCCGGGTACCAACAGGCTGAGTTCGTAAAAGTTTCGGCCGTCGAGGGGCAGGCCGGTGATTTGGCGGTTCTCAATTACGGTTCCGAGTGAAGGCGAGTCTTTCTTCAATTCAGGGTTATACACCGAGTCGACTTGTAGATGAGCGGTGACACCGACCGTCAGAGTTATCTCCGACCTCTGGTCCTGGTTGACGAGCACTTCGATTGGCTCAACGTGTTTCTGAAAACCGTTCGCCTCCACCGCGACCTCGTAACGGCCTGCCGGAAGGGAAGCGATAGCAAATGTGCCCTTGTCATCGCTGTTGGTTGTGCGCGCTTCGCCGGTCTCGCTGCTCGTCAGCGTTACCTTGGCGCCGGGGATGGCGGCGCGGTTTTGGTCGTAGACGGTACCGCGAAAGGATGCACGATAAGTTTGGGCCGAAACTGCGACTGGCAGCAGAAGCGCGATGACAACTAGGAAGAGGCTGCGATAGTGCGACTTCAAGGTTTTGACTCCTCGTTCTACTTTTTGGATTGATAGCGACCTGTGTGTTTGCCAGACCTTACCAAAAGGCTGTCTATTATGCTAATTGTCTATTCAAATTCGGAAACTGACTGCTAGAATGCCCGGCACAATCAGAGATGAAGAGATTACGGCGAAACAGCAGTCTTAGTTTCACCCTGCGATCGTTTAGTTGCTCTCGTTCTACAATCTGCGTTCATACTCGGAGGTCCTAATGCTCTGGATCCTTTTTGCTCTTGGGGCCGCGCTTTCTTGGGGACTGTATGGTCCTGCGTTGCATCGCGGCCAGGTGGAGCTTGGCAATCCAATGCGTGCCTTGCTGTGTGTAGGTGTCGCTTACTTTTTGATCGGTGTTCTGGTGCCGTTGATTACGCTATCTTACCAGGGTGAACTCGGTGGGTTTACGATGAAGGGTTCCGTCGGCGCGACGCTCGCTGGTGTTTTGGGAGCTGCCGGCGCTGTTTGCATCATCTTCGCGTTCCGTTCAGGAGGGTTGCCGACTTACGTGATGCCGCTTGTGTTTGCGGGCGCTCCGCTCGTGAATGTGTTGTATTCGATGTGGCTGCATCCGCCGAAGGCGGCGCCGAATCCGATGCTCTATGTGGGGTTTGTTCTGGCGGCTCTCGGCGGTGGTTTAGTGCTGTATTTCAAGCCGCAGTCGTAGATTCTTTCGTGTCTCCCCTTTTTGCGTAGCGAGGATTTTGGACCACAAAGACACAAAGACACTAAGCTGAAAATGAACTTTGTGTCTTGGTGTCTCTGTGGTTAGTCTTTACACGAAGGAGATAGGGATGAAAAGAGTTTTACTGGTTGGCACTATCGTATTTGTCTCTTTGGCTCATCAGGTGATGGCGCAGTCGGCTGCGAACTGGCCACAGTGGCGTGGCCCAAATCGCGACGGCATCTCGAAGGAAACGGGACTGCTCAAACAGTGGCCGGCTGAAGGACCGCCGCTCGTCTGGAAAGCGACGGGCGCAGGGCGTGGCTATTCCTCGTTCTCGATCGCAAATGGCCGGATGTACACGATGGGACTCCGAGGCGATCGCGAATTCGTCGTCGCGTTTGATGTGGCTACCGGCAAAGAAGTTTGGGCCACTCCCCACGGCTCAGCCGCGTTTCGCAACGATCGCGGTGACGGACCACGAGGAACTCCGACGATCGACGGCGATCGACTTTATGCGCTCGGCGGTAACGGTGACCTTTCCGCTATCGAGGCGAAGAGCGGAAAGGTGATCTGGTCCAAGAACGTGTTGAAGGATTTCGGCGGATCGAACATCAGGTGGGGCATCAGTGAGTCGCCGCTCGTGATGGGCAACAAGCTGCTCGTCAACGCCGGTGGGCCAGGCGCGTCCATCGTCGCGTTGAATAAGAGCAACGGTGCGGTGATCTGGAAGAGCCAGAGCGACGAGGCTGGGTACTCTTCCGCGATACCGTTTGAAGTAAACGGTAGTACTCAGGTCGTGTTCTTTACCGCCGAACGCGCCGTCGGACTCGACCCCAACGATGGGAAACTGTTGTGGGACTACGCGAGGCCGGCGAACAACGTGGCCAACGTGGCGACGCCGATCGTGCGCGCCAATCGTGTGTTTATCTCCTCAGACTACGGCACCGGCGGCGGTGTGGTCGAGATCAAGCCCGACAACAAAGCGCAGG
>JBIOVO010000190.1:0-16078 GCA_044867735.1 Pyrinomonadaceae bacterium
TAAGACTGCGTCGAAGTCAACAAGAAGGCGCGATACCGCTGCCTCTAGCTCACTCTCACTTTGAGCGACCTGATCTTCTAACAGTTCTCGAATTCCCTCTCTCGCCATGCGGTGGATGATAGGGGAGGTGGGTGGGTGATGTCAACAAAAAGATCGGACTAATTCTCGGATCGTTCCAACGGGCTTTGGCGGCTCTCTTGGCAATGGCTTTTCGTTTGGTAGGCGTGAGTCTTTGGTTGCGAGTCTTTGCACTTGCGCGACCACTGCGACGACCTAGTTCGACGGCAGCAGAGTCCTTCTTTGGTGGCTCGATCTTCTCAGTCTCACCGGACGTTACGTCAACGAGATGCTTCGCTAACTGATTCGGATCTCTTGGTGGCCGCTTCTCCGGCATGACCCGATCATACTACCCCCCGGCTCGACCACGAAAACTATCTTCTGTGTTCACAGTGAAATGCATCGCTACCGGTTGAAGGGATCACTTAGTAGCGAACAGTTCGGGAGAGGAACGTATCTTCGCGATCCGAAGCTTGCTCAAGTCTTCGTCGAGTTTATAGAAGCGATCGTCGAGTGGGCCCAGCTTGGTGACCTTGTAAGACTCTGAGAATGCCTCAAGAGTGTTGCGGTCTTTGAAGCGTTGGATCTCGGCCGCTTCCTGTGCGTGCACCTCGTTGGCTTCGCGCATGAGGGCGGCATGCTTTGTGGCGGAGAAGAACTCGAACGCTTCCACTGCTTCGTTAGCGAATTCCCCGGACTTGTTCCAGTAATACTGATTGAAACCGCCGTTGTTGACTTCACCCTCGACGTCGCAGGTTAAATACATTGACCGAAGCCCGACAGGAAACTCTTTTAACGCCTCGTTGACGTTCTCGTGCTTCCCACGCATTCGTTCATACATGTGAAGGCGCACAGCCTCCTCGAGATCCTCATCCTTGATCGATGCAAGGCTCTCCGCTGTGAGCGGTTTGGCGTCATTTTCTGATGGAGAAGTTTGCGACAATGCTGAAGATTGTTCGCGGCCCGGTTTGCCGCAACCTGACAGCAGCATGATCAAAGGCAGAACGAGGATGAAGTATAGGCGCATCGAGCTGGATCTTCAAAACAGCCGTTCGCTGGGTGGCGTGACGCCTTTCAGCCGCAGATAGATCGTTGTTTGCCCGCGATGATGCGCGGCATGTTCGATACCTTTGGTCAGCACCATGTGACGCGGCATCTTCATTGAGAAGAGCTGAACCATCTCATCGAGTTGAGCTGAAGTGAGGCCCTTCACTGCTTCGATCGCGAAGTCGTAACTATCCATCACGAACTTCAGCAGCGCCGCTTTAGTCTGCTTCAACTCGGGCACGTTCACCGGATCTTTACCCTTGGTGAAGTCCCATGGATTCGCTTTGCCTGAAGCAACCGACGCAAACATGTAGTTTCCTCCAGCTAAATGGAGCATCTGTTCGGCGAAGCTGCGAATTTCGGGCGTTGGTTTGAAGCCGATGGCGTCTTCGGGCATGGCTTCGATGTACTCCTTCACGCCCAATCGCGCGCGTGTCCATTCATTGACGAGAATGGTGGCGCGATCTTTCGGCATTTCTTTTACCGCCTGCGCTTGTGCGTTCGACGTGGGAACGCCTGGGCCAAAGGCGCAGGCGACACTGATGAAGAGGGTGTAAATAAAGTAACGGGCGAAACTGCGGCTGTTCATTTCATTCTCCCGGGTGAAAGGTTCGAATTCAGGGCTGATAGTTTAACTCAGGTAGAGTCTTCATGAAGATTTAAACCACAAAGACACGAAGACACAAAGCTGAATCTTTGTCTTTGTGTCTTCGTGTCTTTGTGGTTAAAAGGCGCTAGAATCAAGGCGTTGTAGCAATGGAAAAAGTCTCTGACAAACTGTCAGCGCTCGTCGAATCCCAGGAACCCGAAAAAGAAGTAAGGCTCAACGTACTGCTGCGTAGGGATCTTGACCGCGATCGCGTCGCGGCGCTCGCCGACGAGCTCGCCAACCTCGCCCCCAAGCGTTCACACGTCGAGATTCTACCGGCCTCAGGCATGGTCCTCATTGATGGCACCCTTGGCTCCGTCGAACAGATCGCTCGTCATCCGGCCGTTCAGTGGGTTGATCAGGACACGGAAGCTCCCATCGAAGACTTAATCGACTAGACTTGCGCTAATTCCCATCGCGTTTTTGTAGGGGTGGCCCTCGGTGGCCACCCGATTTTTTTGCAAATCTTACATTTCGTGCTGAAACGTTTTTTCTTTCCGCCCCATTAGAAGCGGAAACGAAATACAAAAGGAGCGAGCGATGCCAGACGAAAAGATCGGAGAGGCGCTAAGGGCGCGTCTTCAGTCCGCCCAGGCGGATATTGATACTTTTGATGTGAACATCTTCATGGCCGGCGAGCCGGCGGAGGTGGTCCACGCATTTTCTGACACTGAGATCTCTGCCGTCGATTCCCTGACCGTTGACGCCGGCGTGGTCGCTGAGCGGCTGCAGGAGCAGTGCGCCGAGCGACAGCGCGGTGTGCTCGAATACCTCACCGGCTTCAGTCAGGCGCTCAGCTTCGCGGACACCGACAGCACGGTCACCGTGCCGAAGGTGAATACCGTCGAGTCGTTCTGGATCAACAACGCGGTCGGCTGCGAAGTAACGCTCGACGTGCTGAATGAGATCGTTGAGCGCCCGGACGTCATTCACGTCGAGTTGACTCGCCGCGCCGACATCAGCGAACTGATCGACGCCGGGAAGAGGAGTTCCCGCAAATCGAAAGCCTCGTCGAAGAAGCCAGGCGCTCGGAAGCGTTCGCTTGGCGCGGGCGAAGCCTCAACGGCCGGCGAACCGGATTTTGACGTGCTGAGTTTTGTTAAGAGCGGCACTCCACTAACGGTGACTGATAGCGAAGTCGCCGACGCTCCGGCGCCGACATGGAGCGTCAAGCGTGTCAACGCGCCGCTGGTATGGCAACTAGGCATCGACGGCGGAGGCGTGGTCGTCGCAGTAGTTGACACAGGCGTCAATTACAACCATCCGGATTTGCAAAACCGGATGTGGGACGGCGGCGCTGCGTTTCCGAATCACGGTTTCGACTTTGCAGCCGAAGACACGGATCCGAACGACGAGGGCGAGAACGGCTTTGGTCACGGCACAGCGTGCGCCGGCATCGTCGCGGGCGACGGTACTTCAGGCATTCGTACCGGCGTCGCACCTGGTTCACGTGTCATGGCGCTTCGGGTCGGAGGCCAGGAACGCAACTTCTGGCGTGCGCTCGAGTTTGCAATGGCGCGACGCGTCCAGGTCGTCAGTATGTCGATGACGTGGAAAAACTCCGCCGGCCCCAACTATCCTGGCTGGCGGCGAGTTTGCGAGTCGATACTTGCAGCCGGCATTCTCCACGCCAACAGCACCGGCAACCAGGGCGCGGTCTCGACCGCAGGCCCATTGAAGCTGCCCTTTAATATTGGTGCGCCCGGAAACTGCCCGCCACCGCGTTTGCATCCGCTCCAGTCAGCACCGATCGGCGCCGATCCACACGTGTCGTCAGTAGTCTCATGCGGCTCGACTGACGACGCCGACCGCCTGCTCGGCAGTTCAGGGCGCAGCCCTTGCGCATGGGAGAGCGGTATCTACACAGACTTCCCGTTCGCAGCCGGCACGAGGCCGGGTCTTATTAAGCCTGATGTATGTGCGCCCGGATCAGCTACCGACAGTTGTAACTGGCGCTTCCAGCAAAGTGGCAAGCCTTACGTTTCTTTCAACGGCACCTCATCTGCGACGCCGCACGTTGCCGGCTGCATGGCCCTCCTTGCCCAGGCGTGTATTCGCTCCGGCAACCCGATAGTTCCAGCACGTGTCCAGGAAGCTCTCGAGAGCACAGCCGTCAGGATTCCGGGTCAGGTGCGCGACAAGGAGATCAACTTTGGCGCCGGCCGCATAGACGTGTTTGGAGCGTTCAATTTCGGCAAGGCCAAGGGATGGTGGGCGTAACCGATATCAAGCAGGAGAAAAAATATGACTACTGAGAACAGATCATTTAATGCGAAAGATCGCAGCGCTGCGGCTGAAGGAGTAACTGACGCATTCTCCGATGTGAAGGTCCACCTGCTCGACATAGGCAAAGGCAAGGGCCACCAGTACGGCGACTGCCTCGCGTGTCAGTTTGGCGACAAGTCCGTGCTTATCGACGGCGGGCACCGAGGTGATGAAGAGTTGGTCCTGAGCCAGCTCGAAGCAATCCTCAAGCAGACAAGACCGGTGAGGGTCTCGCTCATCATCACCACACATCCGCATGACGATCACATAGGTTGCCTTCCGGAACTCGTGGAGCAGGGCCTGCTCGAGACGGATTGGGCGCTGGTGTGCGATCCACAATATCGCTGGGGAAAGGAGGGCGATACGGACAGCGAGTTCGCCGTTAGCGACGCGCACGTTGAGGGAATCGCAGAGGCGTTGTTGGAACACGACCGCTCGGAGTTGGACGACGATGAGCTAGCTAGCTTCATCGACAGCGTCCCAAGCCTTAAGACGAGATATCGGAACATGCTGAAACATCTCAACAAGCCAGGGACAACCGTAGTGCGTCACGCCACTGACGCGGCGGCAGAGGAGAAGTTGCTGGAGGCTTTCGCCGATGTCGGCCTGGAGGTCATTGGACCATCACTAGAGCAACTCCAGGAGTGTTTCCGCCTGGTGCAGGAAGAATGGACCGATACGATTCGTGCATTTGATTCAACCGCGGACGTTGACCTCGAGTCGGCAGCCGGCGTTGCCAATGCCTACCGCTCGCTTGTCGCAGGTGGCTTCACCGATGCCCCTCCGCCAAACCGCGGCAAGATCAATCTCCAGAGCCTCGTCACACGTTTCGATTACAAGGGACATCGGTTCATCTTCGCCGGTGATATGCAGTTCGCCGCCCCGCAGGTCGAAAGTCAGATGCTTGAGGATGGCGTAAGGGAGATGCGCAAGGAGATAAGGGCGCGCGCGCCTTATGCATTTGTAAAGTTATCGCATCACGGCAGCTACAACGCGTTCAACTCCAAGACGATGCCCGATTATGGCGACACCGAATTGTTTGGTATTTGCTGTGGTGACTTCCCCGGGGACCATCCGAATCCTTCTGTTCTCAAACTGCTCGATAAGAACCGCGACAACATCGACTGGGTACGCACCGACCGCAACGGTCTGGTTTCGATCACCTTCAACCCGAGTGGTCCAAGACTCAAGCTGAGCCGGGGCAAGAAGGACGACGCGACGCCGTCGAAACCGGCGCCGAGGCCGTTTACTGACGTTGAGTTGGCGCCGCCAGGCGCGGGCGTATCGGTTACTGGTGACTCCGAGTACACGTTCACCGCGAGAGTACCGCGAAACGCGACTCGTCTCACCGTCACACTCGATCTTCAACCTTAAGACCCGACGAGGTGAAAGATGATTAGACCACTACCCTTAGCAACGCTGCTGCTCATGCTGTTGCCGCTAACGGCTCTGGGCCAGGGCACGATAAACGTGCAACCCAGCGACAACCCACTCAAGATACAAGGTTGGATCGGCGACGAGAACAGTTTCATTGGGAACATTGGCGTAACTCTCACGAACGCTCCAAACGCCAATCCGGTGAAACTCAATATCAACAAGACGGATTTGAAGAACGGTGCTGGAACTGAAACGATCGGCCGTCAGTTAGTGGCGGTTACGGGCGATCAGATGCTTACACCGGATGTAACCTCGACCTACCAGGTCAAGGTGACTGGCGTGAAAGAACCCGGTGAATACAGCGGCCAGATTCAATTTCTCCTAGCCGGACAAAAGCCTGACGCCGCCGTCGTTGTCGCTGTGAATCTGGTAGCGAACGTGCGGCCGTCGCTTTCCTTGTTGACCGAAAACGATCGCCTTCAGGGAAACCTCGTCAACTGTAGTCGTTGCTGGCTGGCTCGCTTGCTCATTTCTTCTGCGGCCATCCAGGGGCGGAACGCCCTCGATCTTGAAAAACCTCTGGGCGCGCCACTGGTCTTCAACGACGTCAAGGTGGTTGTAAAGGGAGATCAGACCAGGTTCCAACTTGCTGACGACCACTTGAAAGTCTTAGTCGACCAGGTGCAGCCCGCAGGCCCGTTGACCGACAAAAAACAACTTAAGGTTCCCGTGATCATTGCAGCACACAACATTCCACCCGATCACTATACCGGCAGCATTTATCTGAGAGTGGCCGGTCAAGCTACCGCTCTTAAGGTCCCGGTGGATTTCAACGTGCGCAGTGGACCACTGTGGCCGCTCTTCGTGCTGCTTATCAGTATCCTCATCGGAAGGCTTTTCAAGTTTATGCAGGACAAAGGTAATGCGATCGCCGACGCGTTGCAGTCGATCAACCGGCTCGAATTCCGGCTGCGAAACCTGGTCCAGGGAGACGTCGAAATCATCCAACCGATGCTCAACGCCGCCCGCGATCTCGTTCATCAGGAGAAGGCTGCGGAGGCGGTTACGGCGGTGAACGCCATCGCCGCACGGATGAGTACGCTTGGAGAGCTGCGACAAATTGAGGCGCGCCTGACGGGCAAAGAACAGAATCCAGCGGTCCCTCCGATCCTCGCGGATATCAGGCAGGCGCGGGAAAATCTTAGCCTCGGCCGGGATAACGAGGCCAAAGCGCTCTTGCCGAGAATCAAGGATGCCATCGCCGCTCTCGCCGCTGCTGCACAGGCAGGCTTCGCCGACGCCGAAGACCTTTCGGATGTGGTGGCGCGAGTTGATGCGGCTTCGACTGCTGCGGGTGTTCTCGGCACAGCACGCGAGAAGTCTGATCGTTTAAGGAGTAGTCTGGTTATGCTCTCCGGTCTCTCAGATCAGTTCCGCGCTGAAGCTACTCTCTTTCTCGCGCGGCCGATTCTCTGGCTCGCTCTGTTGCTTGGTCTACTCGCACTGGGTTTGAAGACGCTCTACGTAGACAACCCGATCTTCGGAGTGAACCCGTTCACTGACTTTCTCGGATTGATGTTCTGGGGACTTAGTGCTGATATCGCTAGCCGTACGCTTAGTGGGTTGCAACTTCCCAAGGCTCGTCCCTGAAGCCAAATAGAATTTCTCGCGCAAAGGCGCAAAGGCGCAAAGTCATGACCTCCGGTAACCGCAGGTCCTAACTTTGCGCCTTTGCGTCTTTGCGCGAGACGGTTTTATTGCATTGCTACAGCAGTTCTTCGCATTCAAGATCCCGATAAGCCTCTAAGGCGCACTCGAGTCGCGCCCACCAGTTTCCGGGTTTCATTCCGCGCTTCCAATACATGATCGGAATCGTCAGGTTGCGAACAGAGCAACGACGGTAGTCGAGCAACAACTCGTCGAATGAATAGTTGTTGACGCCGTGGGTTTCTAGTCGCTCATGGTAGTGGCGGAGAAGTGGACGCTCGAGTTCGCGACGTCGAGACGGAAACCAATGCAGCGCCATGAGAAACGCAAGATCTCTTGCGCCGACATCTACGTGCCAGAGTTGCCAATCGAAGATAAAGACATCCCCGTCACCAGAGCGCGGAAAGAGAAAGTTCCACGTATGCGCGTCGCCATGAATCAACGTAAGGGCGCGCGGATCGGTCAGACGCAGCCACGGACTTAATGACGAACCAAAGACTCGTTCGAGCGTGTCGCGGGCTTCGATGGTTAGCGCACCACCAACCGCGTCGAAGAACGCCGGTAGGTGTGCAGCGATACTCTGGACCATCGTCGTCAAGCCTTCGCGCGTAGGGAGCTTGCTGATTGAATGACCGAGTTCGGGCGACTCCCACCATTGAGCATGGACGCGTGCTAAGACTTCGAGAGCGCGTTCACATTCAGTCCGAGACGGCGGTAGCGGCCAGGGCGGATGGTCGTGGGTGGCGCGCAGATCTTCGAGCACGATCGTTTCTTTGCCGGCGTCTTCAATCGCGGCGAGACAGCGCACCAATGGAGGCACTCCGATCGCGGACGCAAGCTGACGGTAGAACTGTCTCTCGGTGTATCCGTCATTGACTGAGGGTGAGATGTGCGGTGACTTGACCACCAGTGATCGAGGAAGATCAGTTGGCGCATCAGCGGAATACGTTACGCTGATGAAGATCAATTTGGAGATAAGCGTTTCGTATTCGAGTTCGATGCTGATCTCGGTTACTCTGCCGCGCGGCAAAGCACCGCCGCGGTGTAGTAAGTCTGAAAGTGTTTCGGCTGTGAGCGACACCTCATAATCTCCGGTTGCACACAAACATTCAGGCGGCTAGAGTGGTCTTGTGAATCCGAAATCTCTGCTAATCATCTTCACGCATCCCCCTCAAGTTAGAGTGCAAAACGCTTTGTTGGAAGACAACGTTTCAACAAAGATCGACGAGACGCCGGTCTATGCCGGTGTCGCGCCGTGGAACCCGATGCACGATCTTTTGATTGACCGGGAAACGCGAACCTTGGCGGGCATTGTCTATCCGGTCGCGACGCAGGAGCAGGCAGCGATTGCAGCCGTTTGTCGAGCATTGCCGCCGGAGGTGGTTCGCTACTGCATCTCTCCCGTTTCCGCGGCGGCGCTGCTGCGGGATCAGCAGAGACAATTGACTGACAGTTTAAGTATGACGGGCGATCCGAATGCTCCAGTTAAGCAGTTTCCGGAGAGTTTACGACCATACCGCCAGATGCTTCGGAGTTGTTTTCTGGGTGAGACTGAGCCTGAGCGGATTCCCTTGGAGTTGCGGAGCGTGGCTGGAGAGTACTTTCAGGACGCTGCGGCAGCAGAGCATTTAGACGAGTGGGCCAACGGCGGCGCTACTGTCGAACGCGTCGAAGTCACGTGGGCCAACAAACCGGTTCATGCAAGTTTGCCGAGTTACTTTCCTTCAGCGTTTGATATCGAGTTAGCTCAGCTTTTCGCCGAAGATATCTGGTTCTATCGAGAGGACGATCAGCGAGTGTTTGGGATAGGCGTTAATCATCTCGACAAGACGCTTGCTGATTACGGACTTCGATTGCCGAAGAACTAAGATTACTCGCGCAAAGGCGCAAAGACGCAAAGTTCTGACCCTCCGGGCAGCCGAAGGTCAGAACTTTGCGTCTTTGCGCCTTTGCGCGAGTAATCTTAATTCAGTGCAGCGCGCCAGGCATCGCTTTCTTTCTCACCTTCCGGAAGAGCAGCGCCGCGGGCATGCAGATCACGCACAGAAACGCGAGGAAGCGGAAGTTGTCGATGTAAGCGAGTAGTGTGGCTTGCGTGACCAGCGTCTGGTAAATCGCGCCGTATGCCTGTTGTGCTCCTGTGAACAGATTACTCTGCGCCGCGAAGTTTGCCGTTAGCTCACTCAAACGTTGCTGGAATGCCGGATCGTACGGCGCGAGGTGCTGGACCATCGCGGCTTGATGAACCTGCGCTCCGCGCGCCAGCATCGTCGTCACCGCAGCGATTCCAAAACTCCCACCGACGTTGCGCATCAGATTGAAGATCCCGGTGGCATTTCCGATCTGTTCGTTCCGCAGCGTGCCGGTCGCCAACACGGTCAACGGCACAAAGACAAACCCCAGGGCAAACCCACTCATGATCTGCGGCCAGGCAATGCTGCCCATGGAAATCTGTAGATTGATGTCAGTGAGAAAGTAAGTAGCCACGCCAACCAGACCAAATCCAAACGCGATCAGGTAGCGCCCATCGATCTTCCCGCTCAGACGGCTCACAATCAGCATGGAGATAACCGCCCCGATTCCTCGCGGACTAACAGCCAATCCGCTCTGCAAGGCCGGATAACCGATCAGTGTTTGCAGAAAGAGCGGCAGCAATGCGGTAGTAGCGTAAAGCACAATGCCCATCCCGGCGATCAATGCAGTGCCGACGGCGAAGTTGCGGTTGGCCAGCACACGAAGATTAACGATCGGTTCCTTGGAGCGGAGTTCCCAGATGACGAAAGCGACGAGTGAGACGACGGAGATGATGATCATCCTGGTGATAAAGGTCGAGGAGAACCAGTCGTCTTCCTGACCTTTATCAAACACAACCTGGAGCGTTGCGAGCCCGAGGGCCATCAATCCAAATCCGATGTAGTCGATACGACCCGGACGCTGGTTTCTGATGTACGGCGGATCTTCAATGAAGGTCCTTGCCATCAGCACTGCGAGAATGCCCACGGGAACGTTGATGTAGAAGATCCAGCGCCAGGAGTAGTTGTCAGTGATCCATCCTCCGAGTGTTGGTCCGATAATCGGAGCGACGACAATTCCCATTCCATAGACCGCCATCGCGGAGCCACGCTTTTCCGCGGGAAAACTTTCCAACAGGACCGCCTGCGCGATTGGCTGCAAGGCTCCGCCGCCCGCTCCCTGCAAGACACGTGCGAAAAGCAACATACCCAAACTCGTTGCCGCACCGCATAAGGCAGACGAGAGCGTGAAGATCGCGATGCAAACGATCAGAAACCGTTTGCGACCAAAGAAGTGTCCAAGCCAGTTGGTGGCCGGAAGAATGACCGCATTCGAAATCAGATAACTCGTTAGTACCCAGGTTGATTCCTCTGTCGTTGCGGAGAGATTTCCGGCGATATGCGGGAGCGAGACGTTGGCCACGGAAGTGTCGAGCACTTCCATGAAGGTCGCGAACATCACCGAAGCCGCGATCAGCCAGGGATTGAACGTTGGCTTCCAATCAAGATCCGCCACCGCCTGGCTCATCTGACTTTAACCTCGGGAACAACCGACATACCGGGCGCAAGCAGGTGTTTGGAATCCGGAGGCTCGTCAAAAACGATCTTTACCGGCACGCGTTGAACCACTTTGACGTAGTTTCCCGTAGCGTTCTCCGGTGGTATCAAACTGAACCGCGAACCGGTGCCCGCCTGAATGCTGTCAACGTGTGCTTTGAAGACCTTATCCGGATACGCATCGACGCTGATTTCGACCGGCTGTCCCGGCACCATTCTACCGATCTGGCTTTCCTTGAAGTTGGCCGTCACCCAAACGTCGCCGGGAACGATCGCGAGCAGTGGCTGACCGATCTGGACCAGCGCACCCTCTTCGACGCTCTTCCGAGTGATGCGTCCGTCTTCAGGCGCGTAGATCTTCGTGTATGAAAGTTCGAGCTCGGCCTGCTGCACTGCCGCGCGCAACTGTTCTGTAGATGCACCCGCGGTTTGGGCCTGGGCTTCACTGACAGCGACCTTTTGCGAAGCTGTGTTTGCCTGGGCCAGGCCACCGATTGCTTCACTAACCCCGGCTTGCGCTCCACCGATCTGCGTTTGTTGTTGCCGGGCGGTCTCTTCTGCGGCTGCCTGTGCCGAACGTGCCTCACTCACTTGCGCCGTTGCCGCGACCACGCGTTGCTGAGCCGATTCGAGTTGCGCAGTCGCCGTTCTTGCCGTTGCGACGGCTTGGTCCAACAGTTGTCTCGAGATCTCGTCTTTGGCGAGGAGCTGTTGATAGCGCTCGACGTCGTTGTTTGCACGCGTTGCTTCCGCTTCTGCGGCGACGACCAGCGATCGAGCTTGTTCGAGGTTCGCCTGCGCCGTCGCAACTGCCGATGTGGCCTGACTCGCACGACTCTGCGAACTGGCCGCAGCGGCACGCGACGCTCCGACATTTGTGCGCGACCTTTGCACCGTTGCACGTGCTTGCTGCACGCCTGCCGCGCCCGTGGCGCGCGTTAAAGCTACATTCGCGCGCGCTTCGTTTTCTCGAGCGAGGCCCGCTGCGAGTGCCGCCTGCGCCTGTTGCAGGCGTGTTTCGTAGTCTCTTGGATCGATCTCGATAATCAGATCGCCGGCCTTCACCTGCTGATTGTCGTCAACATAGATCTTCGTAACGTAACCGGAAGCCTTCGGACTGATCTGAATGATGTGACCATCGATGAACGCGTCGTCGGTTGATTCATGTGCACGCGAATAGAGCCAGTAACGAACTCCCGCGATGATTCCGATCAGCAGGATAACAACTGCGACGCCGAGCACTGCCGGGCGCCTGTAGAGTGGTCTTCGAGTCTCCGGCTCGTGATGAATTTCGGCGCGTCCTGTTTCGGGGGCGGGCGTCGCGGGTTCCGGCAACTCGGGTGCTTCTTTCGGTTTTGCTTCTTCTTCGTCGATTACTTCCACCATGGTTCATTAATCACCAACGAAATGTTTGCGCTCGTCCGAGCGCGGCGGCGAGATTCAAACGCGCCGCGTTGTGTTGTGCCAGCGCATTCACCTGCGCGTTACGCGCGTTCGCGAGCGAAGTTTGCGCGGTTACGACTTCGAGATTATCTCCGACGCCGGCGCGGAAACGGTCGCGAGCCATTTCGAGCTCCTTTTGGGCCAGCGTCACGCTTTCATCCGCGGCGCGTACTTGCACTGCCGCAGTTCTCAAAGTAGTCAACGCCAAACGCACGTCTTCCTCGACTTGCCCGCGGATGTTTGCAAGCTGCAACTCGCTTTGGCGCTGACGGCTCGCGGCCGCGGTCACTCTGCCCTGCGTCAGACCGCCATTGAAGATCGGCACGTTCAACTGAACCGCGATACGACGTGTCGGCAGATCGAAACTGTTCGGCGTGATGCCACTTGGTCCGTAATCGCCGACGACTTCCAGCGACGGCAGATGCTCGGCGCGTGCGGCCTGAGTTTCGAGTTGACTAATCTTGTTCCGCTCTTCGGCAACCTGAATTTCGCGTCGATCTTGAGCGGCCTGGGCCACAGCCGTATCAACCGAGGGTTCCGGCTCTTCGACGAATCGCAACTGATCGGTCAACACGAGTGGACTACCGAGAGGCAAACCGACCACCCGTTGCAGATTCAGTCGCGCTTGCTCCGAGGAAGTCTGCGCCTGGGCCAGGGCGGTGTGCTGTTCCGCTAAACGCGTTTGCGCCCGCGTGACATCAACTCCGGTTGCGACACCGGCGTTGTGTTGATCCTGCGCCAGTTGAAGTAGCGTTTGCGCCAGATCGACGTTCGCCTGCGCGGCTTTTACTGCCCGTTCGGCACGCAACGCTTCCAGATAGAGGAGACCGGCGCTGCTCGCGACTTGTTCACGCGCGAGAGCTTGCTCCAATTCAGCGACGCGAACTCCGGCGCGTCCGGCCTGGTAGTTTCGAATCGCGCTCAGGTCAAAAACTGTCTGTCGTAACAGGACGCGTGCGTCGAAGTTCTTGAATGGACCAAGAAACGTCGAGTTGAAACCCGGAATCGTGCCTGGTTGAAAGCCGAGCGCGACGAGGTTCTCTGTCAGATTCGCCTGGTAGGCGGCGCCGGAAATGTTCGGCAGTAGAGGTGCGAGAGATTGCTGCTTGTTGCCGCGCGCTTCGTTGCGGCGTTCGCGGGCCAGCAGCGTTGAAACGTTGTTCTCGATCGCCAGTTGAATGGCGTCGTCATAACTCAAGTTCGCCGGCCGGCCGGTAGTGATTTTTGCTGCGCCCTGTGTTCCAGTTGAAACTCCGATCGGAGCAGTCGGCTGTTGCTGTGCCGTTAATGTGGCGCTTCTGAGCAAAACTATCACGACCGCGATGAACCCCCTGGGACTTACACGTCTGCTTTTCACAACACTCATTAATTCCATAACGCTCTTCGGACTGTATTGTCTGGGTTTGTTGGAAATTGCCTGATTTTGCTCGGGATCCCGGGCCTCACCGCGTTCGCAAAAAGCGGTAAATCAAAGCAATTGCGAGCAAGACGATTCCGCTTCGCCGACCTTATTTTTCAGCGCACAAACAGAAGTGTGGAAGGTGGAGACATGAAGTCAGCGATCAAGATCGTGAAGCAGAAGCGGAACCAGGAAGCGAACGAAGTACCGCCAGAGATCAAAAAACGGGTCGAGCCGAATCCACAGAAGACGAGAACCACCGTCAAGAACTGGATTTCGGAATTTCAACAAAGAAAACGCGGCCAGAAACTCTCGTTGCCAATTCTGACAATGCTGATATTGCTCGCATCCGTGCTCGCTGTGTGTCTCGTCGGACCTTTACCAGGTCGTTCCTAAGTTAACGAGGGACCGCAAAGTCGCTTCTTACATGAACTGCCAATCGGATAAAGAGTTTTTGAAGTAGTGCCTTAAGAAATGGACAGGATTAACAGAATGAACGGGATGTTTTTCCGGTCATGAAGAATCCTGTAATCCTGTCAAAGGCTTTCAATTAATGATGGTGACCGCCGAAGCCACGTCCGCCGCCGAAGCCACCAGAGTGTGGATGTCCGTAGCCGTATCCGCGAAACACATGGCCAACGCCGTTTGAACGAAAGACCGGTCCAGGACGAAAGCCGCCGCGGAAGCGTCCGCCAAAGAACGCGCGACTCCGCGACACGTAAGGTACCCGGTTAAAGAAGACCGCGTGTCTATCCCAACCTAGTCGCCACGAAGGCCAACCCCAACCAAAGCGGCCAAAGAATCCGATGCCGATGCCCCTACCAAAGGCGATGTACGGTGGTCCATACCAGGGATCGTAAAAATAACCCGGGTAGACGTCGAGCGGTGCGCCATACACCAACCACGGATCATAGGCCGGAACATAGCAAACTTCCGGATTCGTTGGTTCGATGATGATCGTCGAGCCTGCGGTACTCACAGTTTGCTGAGGCGTTGTTTGCAGAGTTCCTGCACTCTGCGCTCTCGCGCGCATCGTCTGTACTGCGTCAAAGACATCCTGCTGTTGGTTGTAGTAAGCACTGCCGAGCGCTGACGTCCACGACAGGTTCTGATCCATGTTTGAAAGAACCGACGGAAATGCTGTCAAGGCTTTTACGCTCGGGTCCCACGGTTGTCGATCGACTTCCGCAGCCAATTGCTCACCCTGAACGTTCGAGTGCTGTTGCACCCAGCGATCTGCTTCGACAATCTCCTGCGGATAAGTTGAAGCTGCGAGAACCTGTGCGACGAGTTCATCAGGATAAAGAGCGATCGGCGCGACAAGTTGCTCGAGTTGTGCCTGCGTCTCCGGTCCAGGCTGACCTTGCATTACTGCCTGTTGCGGGCCGGCTAGTACCGGGACAGTTGCCAGTGCCAGTCCAACTACTTCTATCACCACGAGCTTCAATGCTCGTTTCATCAAGTTTCCGATTTGCATAACGCACCTCCTTAATCACGTTTTGCACCCACCCGTATTTCGGGAGAGAACTTCTGCCGGCGACCCGACACCGGTGGTTGATCGGGTCGCCCGCAGCGCGAGATTAAGAACGCGTCAGTGTTTGTTGCTCTCGCGAACCAAACACTCAATTCCAGTCCACGGCCACTGTTTCGGGCTGGCGGTTGTTCCTCGCCATATCACGTCTAAGTTGACGCTCGGCGTGCGATGGCCGCAGCTCCCGCCCCGTCTGTTCGCCGGAAGTCACTACCTCCGAAAGGAAATAGCTATCGCCGTAGCGATTGAAAATAAGTTCATCGCGATTAGCGATCTGATTCTCCCGAAACGCCTCGGTCTCAAATGCTGCGTGATCGTGCTTGTTGTTTACGTTTCGAATCTCGAGCACTTCCGGAGCATCGGTAAGCCGCATTACCTCATAGTTGCCGGCCGGAAATGTTCTTCCCCTGATGATGAAGTCGAAGGGAATATTGGCGCGTATCGTCGTGCCCGGCATTTGCGCGCGAGCCGGTACTGCAACTATCAATGCTAAGAGACACCCTACAGCCAGGGCGCCGAACATCTGCTTTTTCATGACCTCTCTCCTGTTTTAATGATCGTGTTATCCATGTCGAATCTTCTTTTGGATTCCGCTCATCGTCCTTGAAATTGTCATGCCAAACGAATCACACGCTTCACGGCGTGTTCGCGCACACTGTGTTGAGGCATTCTTGCTTGGTGGAGAAAAAACGCCACACGGACGAGGAGTGATTGACTAAGAAAACGTCAGGAATGCGCTGGCATGATCGTTGCGCTGGTGACGAACGAAGAGACTCGTTTCTCTTCATCATTACCAAAGGAGATAGCAATAATGAAAGATCAACCATCGGGCAATCAGGAACGCAAGCAGCACGAGGAATCGTCACTACACTCGTCCGCGCCGTCGTCTCAAAAAGAGATGTCGAATCGGAAGAATGAGGGACAGAAGAAGGACAGGTCGGGGAAGTCAGGTAACGCTGGGAAGCAAGGCAAGTAAGACAAAGATTGCTCACGCAAAGGCGCAAAGGCGCAAAGGCGCAAAGTTCAGACCCTTC
>JBIOVO010000191.1:0-2184 GCA_044867735.1 Pyrinomonadaceae bacterium
GACTGTTCATCAGATGGGGTGGCCACGGAGGGCCACCCCTACAAATGAGGCTTCTGATGCGTTGTTCCCTCCTGTTATTGCTGTGCCTGGCTGTTCTTAATTCTGCACCTCAATCACAACCGGCGACTCCGGTTTTCCTGCTCAAGCCGGCTTACGTTTTTGACGGCGAGTCGGCGCAACTCCACGATAACTGGGTGGTGCTGGTTCGCGGTGAAAAGATCGAAGCGGTTGGACCAGCAGCGAGCGTCACGACGCCGTCGGGCGCCAAGGTAATCGATCTTCCCGGACTCACGTTGATGCCGGGACTGATCGAAGCCCACTCCCATGTCCTCCTACATCCCTACAGCGAGACCTCCTGGAACGATCAGGTCGCGCGCGAGTCGTTGAGTTTGCGCGTAGCGCGCGCCACCAATCACCTGCGCAACACGCTGCAAGCAGGTTTCACGACGATTCGTGATCTCGGCACTGAAGGCGCCGGCTACGCTGACGTCGGTCTCAAGCAAGCCGTCGAGCAAGGCATCATCCCTGGACCACGTATGATCGTCACGACGCGAGCGATCGTTGCGACGGGCAGTTATGGACCAAAAGGTTATGCGTCGGAGTGGACGGTGCCTCAGGGAGCGGAGGAAGCTGACGGCATCGATAGTTTGGCACGCGTCGTGCGCGATCAGATCGGTCACGGCGCCGACTGGATCAAGATCTACGCTGACTATCGCTGGGGCAAATCAGGCGCGGCTCCGACTTTCACGCTCGACGAGCTGAAACTCGTAGTCGAGACCGCGAAGAGCGCCAACGTTCCGGTGTGCGCTCACGCAACCACGCCTGAGGGAATGCGACGAGCGGCGCTCGCCGGCGTTGAAACGATCGAGCACGGCGATGGCGGCACACCCGAAGTATTTCGCTTGATGAAGGAACGAGGCGTCGCGCTTTGCCCGACCCTTGCGATCGCAAGTGGAAACAACATCGAGCGCAAGCGTGCGGCGTTCAAGGCCGCACTCGACGCAGGCGTAACAATCGCGAGCGGCAGTGACGTCGGTGTCTTCGCCCACGGCGACAACGCCCGTGAGCTGGAGACGATGGTGAAATTCGGCATGCCACTCATCGACGCGCTCCGATCCGCAACTTCCGTGAACGCTCGAGTGATGCACATGGCTGACAAGATCGGTTCGATCAAACCCGGGTTGCTGGCTGATGTGATTGCTGTCGAAGGCGATCCGACGAAGGACGTTGCGGTGCTGAGAAAGGTGAAATTCGTGATGAAGGGCGGAATCGTCTACCGGGAGAAATAGGTCCTATAGGACTTATTTGACCTATTCTACTTTGCCACCAGCCGCGCGACCGTCATCAATAATTCTTCCGTCCTGAACGGTTTCCCCACGAAATCGCTGAACCCGGATTGCAGCGCGCGAGCGCGATCGCGGTCGGTGTGTGCGGTGATTGCCACACACGGAATGTGCGCCGTGGAAGCGTTGGCTTTGAGCGCTTTGAATACCTCCCAACCGTCCAATTCCGGCATGGAAAGGTCGACCATAATCAGGTCAGGCGGGTTTTCGCACGCTAAATCAACACATTCCTGACCGTTTCTGGCCTCACGAACGTCGTAATTCGCGCCCGCCAACAGCAGTCGCAGCAGTTCGCGGTTGTCGTCATAGTCCTCAGCTATGAGTATGGTAGGCGGCATATTCAAGGTTGTTCTAGCCTCCCGGACGGTTCTCCGTCAAGGCCACTCGAAAACGATTTCTTGACTAGCTTAATACCAAACGTGTCATAATCACATCTGAGTTCTCGCGGCCCCTTGCGGAACTTTTCATTGCTGGTATTCAACCTTGGGTTACAAATCCCTACCTGAAGACCTTGAGGTTCGCCAAAATAACACCACGACATGGAGGAGCTAGCTGTGGTCAACGGACAACTGGAAGACAGTTTGCGGCGTGAGATCGAAGGTTATCTTGAGAATCGCCTAAGTGCGGTAAAGCAGGAGATAACTACTCTGCAAAGCCTACTCAACGAATCGCTTTCGACTTTTCTCGACCGTCAGGCCGATGTGCAGATGGAAGGCAGTTTAGTGGCCTCCATAACTGAACATCTGCACGCTGCGCACGAACGCGGCGTCGAACTGGCAGCCTCTGAGTCGTCACGGGCCAAAGCCTCGAGCGACATGGCCATCGTGAAATCGGCCATTAC
>JBIOVO010000192.1:0-25525 GCA_044867735.1 Pyrinomonadaceae bacterium
AAGACGCGCAGCAACAAGCGCACGCAGAAGATGATTTTGAAGGATCGCAGGACTAAGTAATAGGGCGTATAGGACCTATTGGGCCTATACCTGGAAATCGAGGATCGTAGACACATGGCTCGTTCAGTTAAAAAGGGACCGTTTATCGACAAGGGCATCGTGAAGGCCGTGGAGAAGGCGCGCGCCGGCGGACAGCGTCCACCGGTGATCAAGACCTGGTCGCGCCGCTCGACGATCACGCCTGACATGGTCGGGCTGACCTTCGGTGTCCACAATGGCAAACGTCATCTTCCGATCTATGTAACGGAAAACATGGTGGGCCATAAGCTGGGTGAGTTTGCGCCAACACGCACGTTCAAAGGCCACTCCGGCACCAAGGTCGAGAAGGCAAGCAAGGTCGCGTCCGCGCCACCGGCAAAGTAAGGAATGCGGTTTTCGGTCTTTGGTCTTGGGCCTTATGAAAGACCAAAGACCAAAAACCCAAGACCAAAGACCAAAAGGATTTAAGAGGCTCAGATGGAAGCAACAGCGAGTGCGAAGTATTTGCGAGGTTCGGCGCAGAAGGCCCGGCTGGTCGTGGATATGATTCGCGGCAAAGACGTCAATCAGGCCCTCGCGATTCTTCGGTTTTCGAAGAAGCGAGCCGCCGGCAGTATCGAAAAGTGCATGCGTTCCGCGATCGCGAACGCGAATGAAGCGGCGGAGAAGGCCAATATCTCGATCGATCCGGATGACCTGTGGGTCAGGACGGCGTTTGTCGATGGTGGACCAACCAAGAACCGTCGCCGCGTCCGACCCGCCCCGCAGGGACGCGCCTATCGCGAGCAGAGACATTTTTGTCATGTGACGATCTCGCTCAGCAACGACGAGCGACCGGCCGCAAAGGGAGCAAAACCGGAAGAGACTGTTGAAGCGAAGCCGGCGAAGCTCGCCGAGAGCAAAGGACGGAAGCGTGGTGGCGCCGCGGCAGCGCCGAGAGCAAAGCGTACCGCGGCGAAGAAGGAAGAGCCTGAAGCAGCTACCGAAAAACCGGCGGCTAAGAAGGCTTCGAAGAAGAAACCAAAGACGGACGAGTAAAGAAAAAACGGAGAAGATTGTGGGTCAAAAAGTTCATCCATACGGTTTTCGACTCGGCTACAACAAAGACTGGCATTCGCACTGGTTTGCGAAGAAACAGTTTGGCGAGTTTCTGCTTGAAGATCTGAAACTGAAGAAGGATCTCAAACAGCGTTTTGCCGGAGCCGGTGTCTCGCACGTCGATATCGAACGCGCGGCCAATCGACTGAAGATCATCATCTACACCTCTCGACCCGGAATCATCATCGGTCGCAAGGGTGCGGAGATCGACAAGCTCAAGAGCGATCTTTCGGCGAAGACGGGTCGCGAGGTGCTGGTGTCGATCCAGGAGATCCACAAGCCCGAGCTCAATGCGCAGCTTCAGGCCGAGAAGATCGCCGCGCAACTCGAGAAGCGCATTGCGTTTCGCCGCGCGATGAGAAAAGCGGTGGAAGAGTCGCTGCGGTTTGGCGCGCAGGGAATCAAGGTCAAAGTCAGTGGCCGTTTGAATGGCGCTGAAATCGCTCGCAGCGAGTGGCACTTGCAGGGACAGCTTCCGCTCCACACTTTGCGTGCTGATATCGACTACGGTCTTGCCGAAGCGTTGACGACGTTCGGACAGATCGGTGTGAAGGTTTGGATCTACCGCGGCGAGATTCTCGACCCGAAAGCCGCGATGGCGCGTGGTACGGGTTCGGATCCGATCAACGAAACGCGCACTGGCGAACGCGAGCGCCGCCCGCGGACTCGTCGTGAACGTGAAGGTGGATCGGACGGACGCAGACCACGAACAGACAACCAGTAAGAAGCAGATCTCTGTGCTTTGTACTTGGCAAGGCAAACAAGATCAAAGTAAAAGTACTCATAGGACGCATTAATTATGTTGATGCCGAAGAAAGTTAAGCACCGAAAGCAGATGCGTGGACGCATGACCGGCGTCGCGACTCGTGGCAGCGAGATCAGCTTCGGTGAGTATGGGCTCAAGTGTCTTGAGCCGGCGTGGATTACTGATCGACAGATCGAGGCAGCTCGTATCGCGATGACCAGGCATATCAAACGCGGCGGCAAGATCTGGATTCGTATGTTTCCGGACAAGCCGGTGACTAAGAAGCCTGCTGAAACGCGTATGGGAAAAGGCAAGGGCGCGCCTGAATACTGGGTGGCAGTGGTTAAGCCTGGACGCATCCTTTACGAGATCGAGGGCGTAGACCTGGCGACGGCGCGTGACGCGATGCGTCTCGCGGCCCAGAAGCTTCCGATCAGGACCAAGTTTGTGACTCGCGCTGATCAGGAAGGGGGCGCGATCTAGCAATGAAACGAAGAGAAGAGCTCGACAAGTATCGCGAGATGGGTGAAGACGAGTTGCGTGCGGAAGCAGCGCGACTGCGTGAATCGCTGTTCCGCTTGAACTTCAAACTGGCCCTCGGTGAGGTCGACGCGGTCAAGCGCATTCGCCAGGAGAAGAAAGCTCTCGCGCGGATTCAGACAATCGCCGGGCAGCGTTCGGCGGAGGCGGGAAGTTAATAGGTCGGATATGACCTATAGGTCCAATCGCACCTATTAAGGAAAGAAGAATGGCTGAAGAGATTCAAGAAGGCACAACCGAAAGCGCAAACGCCGGCGAGGCTAAGGTGAGCCGCGCGAACCGGTCGCAGAAGGTCGGAACAGTTGCTTCCGACAAGATGACGAAGACCGTCGTGGTTCGTGTGGACCGTCTGGTCCGTCACCGCAAATATCGTCGTTATGTTCGTCGCACGTCGAAGTTTATGGCTCACGACGAGTTGGGAGCGACCGTTGGCGACAAGGTGCGGATCGTGGAAACGCGTCCACTTTCAGCGCGCAAGCGTTGGCGCGTGGTTGAGATAGTTCAAAAGGCTGCGAAGTAGGTCCACAGATTACACAGATTGTGACGCGAACATCTGCGTAATCGGTGGATGGGCTTCGCGGTAAGAGTCGGAGGTAACGACAGTGATCCAGATGCAAACCTCTCTGGAGGTTGCTGACAATTCGGGGGCGCGACGGGTGGAGATGATCATGCCGATTGGCGGCTCCACCGGAAAAATTGCCAGCCTGGGAGACCGGATCAAAGTAACGGTCAAAGAGGCTTCGCCCGACGGAACCATCAAGAAGGGCACGGTTCAGGACGCGGTGATCGTGCGCACACGCAAGGAAGTGCGCCGTGCTGATGGAACCTACGTGAGGTTCGATCAGAATGCAGCGGTCCTGATCAAGGAAGATGGCACTCCGATTGGCACCCGCGTGTTTGGACCAGTGGCGCGCGAGCTGCGCGATAAGAATTTCATGAAGATTGTTTCGCTCGCGCCGGAGGTAATTTAAGTGATGGCAGGAACAAAGCGCTCGAAGATCAAAAAGAATGATCAGGTTGCGATTATTGCCGGGCGCGACAAGGGCAAGCGTGGCCGTGTGCTCGAGGTTTTACCGGGCAAGGGAAAGATCAAAATCGAAGGCGCGGGCATGATCAAGCGTCACCAGAAGGCGAATCCGCAGGCCAATCGCGGCGGCGGCATTGTCGATAAAGAGTCGTTCATCGATATCTCCAATGTGCAATTGATCGATCCGCAATCAGGCAAGCCCACGCGCGTGAGGTATCAAAAGGAAAGCGATGGTTCGAAGACGCGTCTGGCCGCCTCGAGCGGTCACTCGATCGATAGATAAATGAATTGCCAAAATGGTGATTGCCAATTGCCGATTTAATGCAATTGGAAATTGGCAATCGGAAATCGGCAATGTTTGAGGGTCATATGGCTGCAAGGTTAAAAGAGCGATATCAAAAGGACGTAGCACCGCAGATTGCGAAGGAGTTTGGCATCGGCAATCCGATGGCGGTGCCCCGGATCGAGAAGATCGTGGTCAACATGGGAATGGGTGAAGCCATTGCCAACGCGAAGATACTCGATACGGCCGCCGATGAACTGCGCGCGGTCACCGGTCAGAAGCCGGTCATCACCAAGGCTAAGAAATCGATCGCATCGTTCAAGCTGCGGCAGGGAATGCCGATCGGCGTCGTGGTGACGTTGCGTGGTGATCGCATGTACGAGTTTCTCGATCGGCTGGTGTCGGTTGCGTTGCCGCGCGTGAGAGACTTCCGCGGCGTTTCGCCGAAGGCGTTCGATGGACGTGGCAACTACACCATCGGCATTCGCGAGCAACTGATCTTTCCGGAGATCGATTTCAACAAGGTAGACAAGCTGCGTGGCATGAACATCTCGATCGTGACTACGGCGCGAAACGACGAGCAGGCAAGGGCGCTTCTCAAAGGGCTGGGAATGCCCTTCAGAACATAAGAATTTAGGGTCTTAGGTCTTTGGGCTTAGGCCTTGGACAAAGACCAAAAACCAAAACCCAAAGACCAGAGTTAACTTATGGCGAAGAAATCACTGATTGCAAAAGCTGCACGCAAACCGAAGTTTTCGGTGCGGGCCTACACTCGATGTAAACGTTGTGGCCGGCCACGAGGATACTTGCGGAAGTTCAACCTGTGTCGCATCTGTTTTCGCGAACTGGCGCTACAGGGACAGATTCCCGGAGTAGTTAAGTCGAGTTGGTAGGCATTGAAACTGGAGTTAATACATGACTGATCCTATTGCCGATATGTTGACGCGAATCCGCAATGCCATTGCGGCGAAGCACTCGCGTGTTGATATTCCGGCTTCGAAGCTCAAACTTGAAATCGCCCGCATTCTGAAGGAAGAGGGTTACATCAATAACTTCGTCATCAAGGGCGAGGGGTTGGAGCGAACTGTTCGCATCTTCCTTCGTTACGATGCGCGCGGCACCTCTTCCATCACGCACCTCCAGCGCGTTTCGACACCCGGACGGCGTGTATACGTCGGTTCAAGCGACATCCCGAAGGTGCTCGGCGGCTACGGCATCAATATCGTTTCGACTTCGAAGGGTTTGATGAGCGGCAAGGCCGCGCGCCGCGAGAACATCGGTGGCGAACTGTTGGCGCAGATTTACTAATTGCCAAATGGTGATTGCCACTTGCCAATTGAAACACAATCGGCAATCGGCAACTGGAAATCGGAAATAAGCATATGTCACGAATTGGAAAAAAGGTGATCACGGTGCCGCAGGGCGTGACCGTCACCGTTCACGCGCAGGAGCTCGAGGTCAAAGGACCGAAGGGCACTCTGAAGACGCCGATTCCGCAGGGAATCAACTTCAAGGTCGAAGGCGAAGAGTTGCGCGCCGAGCGTGCGTCGGAAGAGCACGCGGCGCTGCACGGGCTTGCACGCGCGTTGGCAAACAACGCCATCGTCGGCGTCACCCAGGGCTTCAGCAAGCAGATGGACGTCGTCGGCGTTGGTTACAAAGCGGACGTGCAGGGAAAGAAGATCGTCTTCTCTTTGGGTTACTCGCATCCGATCGAGTTTCCCCTGCCGCCTGAAGTCGAGGCGAAGGCGGAACGCTTAACCACCAAGGGCAGCATTCAGCAGTATCAAACGACCCTGACGCTGACGAGTATCGACAAACAGAAGTTGGGCCAGGTCGCTGCCGAGATGCACAAACTGCGCAAGCCTGATGCTTATAAGGGCAAGGGCGTGCGTTATGCCGACGTGCCGATCAAGTTGAAGCCGGGTAAGACAGGAAAATAATTGTTGATTGGCGATTGCCAGTTGCCGATTACAAATCGGCAGCCGGCAATCGGAAATGGCTTATGGCAAACACAAGTAGAGCAGAAGTTCGAACCGCAATTCATGCGCGGATTCGCCGAAAGGTAAGAGGCAACACCGAGAAACCGCGACTCGCGATCTATCGCAGCCTGAACCACATCTATGCCCAGGTGATCGACGATCGGCTCGGCAAGACGATTGTTTCCGCTTCAACCACTGAAAAGGATCTTCGCACCGGCAGCGGCGGGAATCTCGATGCAGCACGACGAATCGGCACTGCGATCGCCGAGCGTGCGATCGCGAAGGGAATCGAGCAGGTAGTTTTTGATCGCGGTGGCTATCTTTATCACGGCCGCGTCAAGGCGCTTACCGATGCTGCCAGAGCAGCAGGCCTGAACAAGCACGAAGTAGTCGCGGAACCTGAAGCCGAACCGGCCGCAGCCGAACCGGAGCAACCAGCGGAAAAGAAGTCGAAGAAGAAAAGCAAAGAATAAACTATGAGACAACCCAAGCAGCGTATTCCCTCGCAAGGGCTCGATTTGAAAGACCAGGTCATTTCGATCAATCGCGTCACCAAGGTCGTTAAAGGTGGTAAGAACCTTTCGTTCGCCGCGCTCGTAGTCGTCGGTGATGAAGGCGGCCATGTCGGTTTTGGCACCGGCAAGGCGCGCGAAGTTCCCCTGGCGATCAAGAAAGGTGTCGAGGCCGCGAAGAAGAACCTGATTCGTGTGCCGTTGATTAACAACACGTTGCCGCATCAGTTGATCGGTGAGTACGGTGCGGGCCGTGTGCTGGTGAAGCCAGCGTCGGAAGGCACGGGCGTGATCGCGGGTGGTGCGGTGCGTGCGGTGATGCAGGCTGTCGGCGTCAGAGACGTGCGAACGAAAGTGCTGGGCTCGACGAATCCGCACAACGTCGTGCGCGCGACCTTTGATGCGTTGCTGCGTATGAAAGATCCGATGGAACTGGCGCGCCTGCGAGGCAAGCAGGTTGAGGAGATGTAAGGATGCCACGTAAGGCTAACAAAGCAGAATCACACGGGAAGATTCGTATTCAGTACTATCGCAGCTTCATCGCTTCGCCGAAAACGCATAAGACGATCGTTCGGAGCCTCGGGCTGCGTAAACTGAATCAGGTTGTCGAGCGTCCGGATACTGACTCGATGCGTGGCGCCGTAGCGAAGGTGCCGCACCTGTTGCGTATCGTCGATTAAACACGGATTAGAACCGATTTTTGTCGGATTGATTGGAGTTGAGATGGGGATCAGTTTGAACAGCCTTAAACCGGCAAAGGGCTCGACCCACAAGAAAAAACGTGTCGGACGTGGACCAGGCTCGGGTTTAGGCAAGACCGCGGGGCGCGGTGAGAAGGGACAGAAGTCGCGTTCCGGCTATTCGCGCAAGATCGGATTCGAAGGCGGTCAGATGCCTTTGCACAGACGACTGCCAAAGCGCGGATTCACGAACATCTTCAAGAAGCAGTGGCTGGAGATCAGTCTCGAAGCGCTCGATAAGCATTTCGAAGCGAATGAAGAGATCACTCCGGACGTGCTGCACGATCGTGGTTTGATCAAAAAAGCGAAGCACGACGTGGTGGTGCTTGGAAATGGCGAAGTGTCAAAGCCGCTGCGCGTTTCAGCGCACCGGTTCACGAAGAGCGCTCGGCAAAAGATCGAGCAGGCTGGCGGTGCAGTGGTGGAGATTGCAGGCTAAACTGTAGTCACCGCCAGGAGGGTAGTAATGGAAAAGTTTCTCGCCGCAGTTCGAAACATGTTCAATGTGCCGGATCTACGCCGGCGCATTTTCTTTACGCTCGGTTTGCTCGCTGTCTACCGGTTTGGCGCACACGTTGGCGCTCCGGGTATCAATAAGCCCCGCCTCGATGAGGTTTGGCGCGACGTCGCCGGCACTCTTCTGGGCGTGCTCGACCTTTTCTCCGGTGGAAACTTCCGCACCATTTCAGTTTTCGCATTAGGCGTCACTCCGTACATCACGGCGTCGATTATTCTCCAGCTCATGACCGTCGTCTCGCCGCAACTCAAGAAGTTGCAGGAAGAAGGCGAGATGGGTCGCCAGAAGATCAACCAGTGGACGCGTTACCTGACCGTAGCTCTCGCTGCCATCCAAACTTCGTTTGTGGCGCACTGGCTTCAGGTCAATGGCGTTGGCGCGCCCGGTTGGGGCTTCCGTCTCAGCACGGTTTTGACCCTGACGACTGGAACGATGTTTGTCATGTGGCTGGGTGAACAAATCACAGAGCGCGGTGTGGGTAACGGAATCTCGTTACTGATCTTCGCCGGTATCGTCATCGGTTTGCCGAACGGCGTCACTCAGGTTTTTGAGCGGCTTCGTGGCGGCGACACGATGCAAACGATCGGTGTGATCGGAATGTTGGTGGCGATGGTGGCGATTATCGCTTTCATCGTCTTCGTCGAAGCGGCGCGACGAAAGATCCCCGTCAGTTATGCCAAGCGCCACGTCGGGCGCCAGGTCGTCGGTGGTCAGCAAACGACGATGCCTCTGAAGATCAACATGGGCGGCGTGATCCCCGTGATCTTCGCTTCGTCAGTGTTGTCGATGCCGCAAAGTGTTTTCGCAGCGTTTCCCCCAGATCCAGCTAACCCGAATACCGTATGGGCGAAGATCTATAATTTCTTTCAGATCTTTCACCCGAGCGATCCGTATTACGAGCTAATCTTCCTTTCGCTCATCATCTTCTTCACCTTCTTCTACGTGTCGATTGTCTTCAACGTCGAAGAAGTGGCTGACAACCTGCGCAAGCACGGCGGCTTTATGCCGGGCATTCGGCCAGGACGAGCGACCGCGGAGTATCTGAATACGATCCTGACCAGGTTAACGACTGTTGGCGCTATTTACCTCGCGTTGGTGGCCTTTGTACCTCAGTTCATGTTGAGCGGATTCAAAGTGGCGAGATTGCCTCTCGTTGGACCCTGGCTCGACTCTTTTGTCAGCACTACTCCAGGTCTGTCGTGGATACCGACAGGCATGGGTTATCAATTCTATTTCGGTGGCACGTCGCTGCTGATCCTTGTGGGTGTCGCTATGGACACCGTTGCGCAGATTGAGGCGCAACTCGTGATGCGTAACTACGAGGGATTCCTTGGCAGTGGCGGACGTCTGCGCGGGCGAAGAGCCTGAGCCGAACATCCGGTATGTCAAAGATCATCGTGTTGATGGGCGCGCCTGGTGCCGGCAAAGGTACTCAGGCGCGTCTGCTACAAGAGCGTCTGGCTTTACCGCAGATCTCCACCGGAGATATTTTTCGTGCGCTCAAGACTGCGCAGACTCCGCTGGCGCAGGAAGTGCGAGAGATAATGACGCGTGGCGAGCTTGTGCCCGATGACCTGACGATTCAGCTGGTGAAAGAGCGCACTGCGAAAGACGACTGTCGCAACGGGTACATCCTCGATGGCTTTCCACGCAACACGGCCCAGGCGGCAAGTTTGGAAAAGCTGGCCGCGGAGCAGGGACACCCGATCGTCGCGGTGCTGATCGATGTGCCGCGCGATATACTCGAAAAGCGGATGGTCGGACGGCGCAACTGTCCGGTGTGTGGCGAGATTTACAATATCTATTTCAAGCCGCCGAAGAACGACAACGTGTGTGACTTCCATCCGGAAGCACAGCTTGTGCATCGCGCGGACGACAACTCGGAGACAGTGAAGGCGAGGCTCGCCACGTATGAGCAGAAAACTCAGCCGCTGATTGACTACTACAAAGCCGCCGGAGTCTTGCGAACGGTTGACGGCGCGAGGGAACCAGAGGCAATTTATGAAGACGTGGCGCGGATTGTAACGGCTGAACCCGTGCCACAGATGAATATGGAGTGAGCCACAAAAAAGCACATAAAGCACAAAGATGAAATTTTGAAATGATTATAGGGAAGTCAAAAAAGGAACTCGACAAGATGCGGGCCGCGGGGCGGCTGGTGGGGCTCGTGTTGCAGCACCTGCGTGGTCTTGTTAAGCCGGGCGTCACGACGATGGAGATCGATCGCGAGGCGGAAAAGATGATCCGCGACGCCGGTGCGCTCCCGACGTTCAAGGGGTACAACGGTTTTCCGTATTCGATCTGTGCTTCGGTAAACGAGCAGATAGTGCACGGCTTTCCGTCGAAGTACGCTTTGCAGGAAGGTGACATCTTCTCGATCGACTGCGGCGTAACGCTTGAAGGTTTTGTCGGCGACACGGCCACGACCGTTCCGGTCGGTGAGGTCGACGAGGAAAAGCTGAAACTCATTAAAATCACTGAAGAGTGTCTCGACCGGGCCATTCAAGAGTGCTGGGCCGGGAAACACCTCGGCGACATCGGTTGGGCCGTGCAACAACACGCCGAGGCCAACGGCTACTCGGTCGTTCGCGACTATGTCGGCCACGGTATCGGACGCCGGATGCATGAGGACCCGCAGATCCCGAATTACGGCCGGCCAGGCCTGGGACCAAAGATCAAGACGGGTTATGTCTTTGCGATCGAGCCGATGGTGAACATTGGGTCGCATTTTACCAAGGTTTTGGCGGATGGCTGGACGGTTGTGACCGTCGATGGCAAGGCGAGTGCACATGCCGAGCACACGATAGCGATTACGGAAGATGGTCCTGAGGTCCTTACCCTCGTCTCTTCGAGTAAACCGTTGGAGTCGCAGGTGCTAGCCCTCTAGTAGCCCTGTAAATGCTAGCGGCGACAGGCCTTGGGTCGGCTTGGCAAAGAAAAGGTGTGCGTGCTATTATTCGCAGTTTGTCGGTAGCGTCTAAACTCCAATCTGAGAGGATATGGCGAAGGAAGAGGCTATAGAAGTCATGGCAAAGGTGCTGGAGACTTTGCCTAACGCTATGTTCAGGGTTGAGTTGGAAGAAAGCCAGCATCAGGTGCTTGCGCACATATCGGGGAAGATGCGCAAGCATTTTATTCGAATTCTTCCCGGCGACAGAGTTTTAGTAGAGCTTTCGCCATACGATCTTAATCGGGGTCGAATCACATACCGGTATAAATAGATATCGGAAGACAGAGGTTACGTAATGAAAGTCCGTGCGTCAGTAAAGAAGATGTGCGACAAGTGCAAGGTCATTCACCGCAAGGGCGTGGTGCGAGTGATCTGCTCTAATCCCAAACACAAACAGAGACAAGGATAACGAGAAATACAATGGCACGTGTAGCAGGAGTAGATCTGCCGCCTAACAAGAGAGCCGAGATTGGCTTGACCTACATCTATGGCATCGGCCGCTCGCGCTCGAATTCGGTGTTGAAAGAAGCGGGCGTGAATGTCGACACTCGGGTGAAGGATCTGAGTGAAGATGAGTTGGGCCGGATTCGTGGCGTGCTCGAGGCGCAGGGAGAGATCGAAGGCGATCTTCGCAAGCGCGTCCAGATGGACATCAAGCGTTTGATGGACATCGGTTGTTATCGTGGTCTGCGGCACAGGCGTGCGCTTCCGGTGCGTGGACAGCGAACGCACACCAACGCTCGCACTCGTAAAGGTCCGCGCCGCGCCACCATCGCCAAGAAGAAGGCGCCAGGCAAGAAGTAGGCTGTTAGTCTTTGGATTTTGGTCTTTGGCCTTTGCCAAGACCTAAGATCTAAGACCCAAAACCGAAATAGGATATATGGCTAAAGCAGGCGGAAAGAAAAAAGTCTTTCGTAAGAAAGAGAAGAAGAACGTTCCCAACGGCATCGTGCACATTGCCGCGTCGTTCAATAACACGATGATCTCGATCACGGACCTTGAGGGAAACCTGATCGCGCAATCGTCGGCTGGTGCGCGTGGTTTTCGTGGTTCGCGAAAAGGGACGCCATTTGCGGCGCAGCAAGCTGCGTATGAAGCCGCGAAGAAGGCGCATGAAGCCGGCATGCACCAATGTGAAGTGCGTGTGAAGGGACCAGGCGGTGGTCGTGAGTCGGCTATCCGGGCGATCGCGAACGCGGGCATCCGCGTGATGACGATTCGTGACACGACCCCGATTCCGCACAACGGTTGCCGTCCACCGAAGCGGCGAAGAGTTTAGTTTGAGAACTCGTTATAGGTCCTATAGGACATATAGGACTTATTGAATTAACCCAAAGGATGAAGGGTTCGCGTTTCGACGCAACCTGTAAACTTTTCCGTCTAACAATTTAGACTGGAGGCAAATAATTGGCTAGGTATAGAGATGCTGTGTGTCGCCTTTGCCGTCGCGAAGGCGCGAAACTGTTTTTGAAGGGCGATCGTTGTTATAAGCCCGCTTGTCCGATTGAAAAACGTGGTACGCAACCACCGGGACAGCATGGAAACTCGCTGCGCCGCGGTAAGGCCCTCGTGGGCTATGGCCAGCAGTTGCGAGAAAAGCAGAAGTTAAAGCGAATCTACTTCATTCTCGAAGGGCAGTTTCGAAACTACTTCGAACGCGCTGCTCGTATGAAGGGAATCACCGGTGAGAACCTTCTGTTCTTGTTGGAGCGGCGACTGGATAACGCAGTCTACCGCGCCGGATTTTCAACCTCACGCCGTCAGGCGCGACAGCTCGTTAATCACGGTCACATTCTCGTGAACGATCGCAAGGTAGACATTCCCTCTTATCAAGTGAAGCCCGGCGACACTATCGGCGTGAGAGAAGCAAGCAGGAAGAACTCTCACATCGAAAGTGCATGGCAAACCGCGTCCGGTCGTGGACGTCCGTCGTGGATTAGTGCGGACGGCGGCGACATGGCTGCGCGTGTTGTCAGTGCGCCGGTGCGCGACGATATCGATCGCATGATCAACGAGCAGTTGATTGTCGAACTTTATAGCAAGTAGTTAACCCGACCGGTTGCGACGCACCCTATCGCCGCAACCTGGTCCGACGCATTTTTAGGAACCTGAAACGCTATGGCTATGGATCAAAATAATCTTTGGACAGGATTTCAAATGCCGCGCCGGCTGGCGGCAGACGCGGAGACACTGACGGAACGTTACGGCCGCTTTTCAGCGCAGCCGTTCGAGAGAGGTTTTGGAACCACCGTTGGTAATTCGCTGCGTCGTGCTCTGCTCTCTTCAATCGAAGGAGCTGCTATCACCGCAGTCAAGATTGAAGGCGTCGAGCATGAGTTTTCATCGATCAAGGGTGTGGTGGAAGACGCCACCGACGTGATTCTCAATCTCAAGCAGGTCCCGTTTAAGCTGCACAGCAGCGAACCGAAGACCTTGAGAATCTCGAAAGAAGAGGCGGGCGAAGTTACTGCCGCCGATATCGAAGCGGATGCTGATGTGGAGATTCTCGATCCGTCAGTTCACATCGCTACGGTAAGCGACGGTGGATCGCTGAAAGTAGAGATGCGTCTGAAGCGAGGCCGCGGGTACGTTTCCGCCGATCGCAACTTCGACGAAGATCTCTCGCTCGGATACATCCCGATCGATTCCGTGCATACGCCGGTCAAGAAAGTTAATTACAACGTCGAAGCAGCGCGTCTTGGTCAGAACACTGAGTTTGACAAGCTGACGATCGAAGTCTGGACCGACGGTTCAGTCAAACCTGAAGACTCGATCGGTTTGGCGGCGAAGTTGATCAAGGACCACATGTCTATCTTCATCAACTTCGAGGAAGACACCGACGACTTTGCTTACGCGAAGATGGAGCGTCCGCCGCTGCCGCGCAACGATCAGTTGGATCGCTCGGTGGATGAGCTCGAACTCTCGGTTCGTTCTTACAACTGTTTGAAGAACGCCGACATTCGCACGATTCGCGACCTGGTCCAACGCACCGAGCGCGAGATGTTGGCGACGAAGAACTTCGGCAAGAAGTCGCTCAACGAGATCAAAGAGATTCTCAACGGCATGGGCCTCGACTTCGGAATGGAGTTTGACGAACAGGGCAATCCGATTCCGGGAACCGGTGGCCGTGACGGTGCGGATCTGTCAGACTTTGAAGGCGACGAGGAACAGTAGTTACAGTCATGCGACACCTAAAGGCACATCGAAAACTCGGTCGCACCAGCGAGCATCGTCACTCGATGCTGCGCAACCTGGCGACTTCTCTGATCAACTCGCGTGAGGAACGCATCGTAACGACTTTACCGAAAGCGAAGGAATTGCGACCGTTTGTCGAGCGTGCGATTACGCTGTCGCGCCGCGCTCGCAATCTTGCGGATGACGGTGCGGACTTGCGTGCATTGCACCTGCGTCGCCAGGCGGCCGGGTTCTTTCACGCGGGCAACACCACCATCAAAGAGTTCACTGGTAAACGCGGTCAGCTTCGTCCGGAGCGAACCGCCGGCGTCGCTGCCCTGCGCAGACTCTTTAACGAACTCGGAGAGCGATACAAAGATCGACCCGGTGGTTACACGCGCATTTTGAAACTGGGTCATCGTGACGGCGACAAAGCCGAACTTGCAATCATCGAGCTCGTGGATAATCCGCGCGAGATCGAGGCGATTGAGGCTGCGAAGAAGCGCGCCAAGAGCGCCGCTTCGAAGAAGAAGAAGGCTGGTCGCGGCAAAGAAGCCAAAGCGACCGACGAAACAGCCGAGACGCCAGCAGAAGCCAGCGAAGAGTAAAGCGCAGAATGGGGGTGGTCACGGAGGACCACGCCAACAGGAAGTAGCCGGAATTGGTGGACCTTGTAGGGGCGGCCCTCCGTGGCCGCCCCACGGTTTAATCATGTCAGCATCCAAAGAACAAGGCGACCAGAACCGGCGCAATCGTTCGAAGCGCGAGCAGTCCGAAGGTGATCCACCGGCCGCGTCAGTAAATCTTGACGAACTGCGCGAGCTGATTGCGCTGATGCGTGATAATGGTCTTGCAGAGCTCGAACTCGAGCGCGAAGAGTTTCGCGTTCGTCTCCGTCGCGATTTCGGTCCGGCGCCGGCATATCAACATGCTGAAATGAGTCAGCCTGCTCCTGTCGCTGCCCCTGCCCCTGCACCCGCGGCTCCTGCTGCGCCAACACATCCCGGAGCACACGCAGCTACCGAAGCTTCTCAGGACCAGGATCTGCACATTATTCCCTCGCCGATCGTGGGAACGTTCTACCGGTCGCCATCGCCGACTGCCGATGCGTTTGTAAAGATCGGGAGCAACGTGGAGCCGGATTCAGTCGTTTGCATCATCGAGGCCATGAAACTCATGAATGAGATTCAGGCAGAGACGAGTGGTGAAGTAGTCAAGATTTACGTCGAGAACGGGCAGCCGGTTGAATACGGTCAGCCACTCTTTGGCATCCGCGGTTAAGTCATTTAGCGCACAAAGAGCACAAAAACCAGGTTTGTGCTTTTTGTGCTTTTTTGCGGTAGGTTTTTATGGCTTTTGAGATGCGCAAGTTCAAGAAGATCCTGATCGCCAATCGCGGCGAGATTGCGTGTCGCATCATCTGGACCTGCAAGGAGATGGGTATCAAGACCGTCGCCGTGCACAGCGACGTCGATCGCGATTCGCTGCATGTCCGTTTTGCCGATGAAGCCGCCTGCATTGGACCAGCGCCCTCGGCCCAGAGTTACCTGAACATTCCCGCCATCATCAGCACGGCTGAGATCTTCAACGTCGATGCGATTCATCCGGGTTATGGCTTCCTCGCCGAGTCCGCTTACTTTGCGGAGATCTGCGATGCGTGCAATATCAAGTTCATTGGACCAACTGCGAACGTCATTCGCCTGATGGGCGACAAGATCGAGGCTCGCCGCACGATGCACAAGGCAGGTTTGCCTATCGTGCCCGGTAGTGAGGGTAGCGTTAGCTCAGAGGAGGAAGGTCTTAAACTCGCGCGCGACATTGGTTATCCGCTGATTGTCAAAGCTTCCGCCGGTGGTGGTGGACGCGGAATGCGCATAGTTCGTACCCAGCAGGAGTTGGGCCATGCTCTCAGAACGGCATCGACGGAAGCGGCGGCAGCTTTCAACGACGGCAGCGTTTACATGGAACGTTACATCGAGCAGCCGCGGCACATCGAGATCCAGGTGCTTGCCGACGAGTTTGGCGAGTGCATTCACTTAGGCGAACGCGAGTGCTCGATTCAGCGGCGACATCAGAAGTTGATGGAAGAAGCGCCTTCCACAGTTTTAACTCCCGAGCTGCGCAAGACCATGGGCGAGGCGGCCGTAAAGGCGTGCAAACAATTAGGTTATTCGAGTGCGGGCACGGTTGAGTTTCTCCTGGACGCGCAGGGCAATTACTACTTCATGGAGATGAACACGCGCATCCAGGTTGAGCATCCGGTGACCGAGATGGTTACGCTCGCAGACATCGTTCGCAACCAGATCAGGATTGCCGAAGGCGAGCCGCTCGGATACAAGCAGGACGATCTGATGATCGTTGGACACGCGATCGAGTGCCGGATCAATGCGGAGAATCCGGAGACGTTTGCTCCTTCTCCGGGGTTGATTACGGCGTTCAATCTGCCGGGCGGGCCAGGCGTGCGCGTCGATACCTTTGTTTATTCCGGTTACCGGGTAACGCCTTTTTACGATTCGCTGATCGCGAAAGTCATTGTTCATGCTCGGACGCGTGAACTGGCGATTGCACGCATGAGGCGAGCGCTCGAGGTGATGGTGATCGAGGGTATCAAGACGACGGTCCCGCTGCACTTGAAGATCATGGACGATCCGCGATTCAGAAAGGGTGAGATCGGCACGGATTTCATGGAGTATTTCCTGGCACGCAACGGGAAGAAAGCAGTGGCTTAAGTCCCCACGCCCGCTTTGCGCCTTTGGAGCGGATGCCCTATAATATCCGACTTTTCTATGACGACTTTGGCTCGTCTAAGAGGTAAATATAAATGTCACACGCAGTTATCAGAGCCGGTGGGAAACAGTTTCTGGTCGAAGAAGGCCAGACGATTCGCGTGCCTTCGATTGCTGCGGATCCGGGTAGTTCGATTGAGCTTGAGGGACTGCTGAGTTCCGGTTCCGATGGTGGAAAGATTTCGGCAACGGTAGTCGAGCACGGCCGCGACCAGAAGATCGTGGTCTTCAAGAAGAAGCGACGCAAACAGTACAAGCGGACGCGCGGTCACCGGCAGGGCTACACGACGTTGAAGATTGATTCGATTGGATAGGTCTTCGGTCTTCGGTCTTGGGTCTTGGTTTAAGCAAAGACCTAAAACCAAAGACCAAAGGCCATAGGAGTTCAAATGGCACACAAAAAAGGCGTTGGCTCATCTCGAAATGGTCGCGACTCGCAGTCGCAGCGACTGGGTCTGAAGAAGTTTGGCGGCGAGAAAGTTCTTGGCGGCAATATCATCGCACGCCAGCGCGGCACGAAATGGAAACCGGGAAACAACGTGGGCCGCGGTAAAGACGACACTTTGTTTGCGCTGATTGACGGGATCGTGAAGTTTGAAGACAAGGGCAGGTCGGGAAAGTTCGTCAGCGTTTATCCGATGGAGCAATCTGCTGCTTAGAAAAGTTACCGAGTAAGTTCGCGACGCCTGAGCAGCAATTGCGCGCCCAGGCGTCGCTTTCAATTTAGGATGTTTATCGATCGCGCCAAGATTCACGTGCAAGGGGGTGACGGCGGTAACGGCGTTACAGCTTTCCGGCGCGAGAAGTTTGTACCGCGAGGTGGTCCATCAGGTGGCGACGGTGGTCGCGGCGGCGATGTGATCATGCTGGCCGATGGTTCTTTGAACACGTTGCTGCACCTGCGCTACAACCCGCGACACACGGCCCAGCGCGGTTTACATGGCGAGGGTTCGAATCGTTCCGGCCGCAATGGTGAAGACCTCGTGGTCAAGGTTCCTGTTGGAACACAGATCTTTGACGCAACAACGGGCGACTTGCTCCGTGACTTGAGCCACGACGGCGATCAGTGGTTGGCAGCGCGCGGTGGCCGCGGCGGTTTTGGAAATGCGCACTTCACGACTTCGACGAATCGCGCCCCTCGCTATCATCAGGAGGGAAGCAAGGGCGAAGAGTTGGAGTTACAACTTGAACTGAAGTTGCTTGCAGACGTCGGGTTGGTGGGTTTTCCAAACGCCGGGAAGTCGACGTTCATTTCAACCGTTTCTGCGGCGCGTCCGAAGATCGCGGATTATCCGTTCACGACTTTGGAGCCGCATCTCGGAGTTGTTGATCTCGGCGATTTTCGCACTTTCGTCATCGCCGATATTCCGGGATTGATCGAAGGCGCTCATACCGGCGCGGGTCTCGGTGATCGCTTTTTGCGACACATTGAGCGCACGAAGCTGTTGCTTCATCTGGTTGACGTTTCGTCCGCATCCGGCAGGGAAGCAATTAGCGACTATGAAACCGTGAACCGTGAGTTGGCTTCGTACAACGAGGAGCTGGCGAAGAGACCGCAGTTCGTGGTGGCAACCAAGATCGACGCGCTCGACGAGCCAGAGCGGTTGGAGTCTTTGAAGAACGCGGCCTCGAGAGACGCGAAGAAGTTCTTTGCGATCTCATCCGCCACCGGCGAAGGCGTGCGCGAACTAGTAAACGCGGTCGCAGCGAGGCTGGAAGAGTTGACCGCTGAAGCCAACCGAACCGATACCGTCGAGCTGGCTTTGTAAACGATGTCTGCGAAGAAGCGGATAGCTCTGTACGGCGGCACATTCGATCCGGTTCATGTAGGTCATCTGGAAGTTGCGCGCAGAGTTTCACAGTTATTTGAGATTGAGAAAGTACTTTTTATTCCGGCACAGATGGCGCCGCACAAGATTGGGCGCCCTGTAACGCCACCGCTACATCGCTATGCGATGCTCGCGCTCGCGACGCAGGACGATCCGCAGTTGTCGATCTCGACGTTCGAACTCGACGCTCCCGATCGGCGTTACACGGTTGACACCATCGCTCATTTTCAGCGGAAGCTGGACGACTCTACGGAGCTCTTTTTCATCATGGGCGCCGACTCATGGTCCGAGATCACGACGTGGCGCGAATGGGAAAGATTGCTGGAGATGACCAATCACATCGTCGTGACGAGGCCGGGATACGAGCCCGAAACGAGTCACGTCGGTGCGGTTAGTGAGCGAATCGTCGATCTCAGAGGTGAACGATCGGGCGCACCGGATCGACAAGGGATATTCATTACCGATGTGGTGATGAACGATGTTTCGGCAACGAACATTAGAACTCTAGCGAGTGAAGGCCGCACTGAAGAGCTGGCAAAGTTTTTGCCTGGTCCAGTGCTTGAGTACATAAAGAAGTACGGTATTTATAGAAATTCGAATGAAGCAAAACTCAACAGTTAAGCAGCAATCTCTAAATCCTCAACCCAGCGCACGCTCAAAGTCGGAAACCACGACTGCTGAAGTCCTCGACGAGCGAGTAACGGGCGCCCTTCATTCCGCGAGTGAGAAGAAGGCGCTGGACCCGGTTGTTTTAGATCTGCGCGACATCGCCAGCTTCACGGATTACTTTGTCATCGTCAGTGGCGCGAACGAGCGGCAGGTGCAGGCAATCTCCGACGAGGTTTACGAGAACTTGAAGAAGTCGGGCCACGTAGCGGCGCGGGTCGAAGGTTACAAGACCGCCGAATGGATCCTTTTGGACTACGGCGATTTCGTGGTCCATGTGTTTGAGCAGAAGGCGCGACAGTTCTACGACCTCGAACGGTTGTGGCGCGAGTCGAAGCGCGTCGAGTTGCCGGCGGAGTTTACCGGCGAGAGTGGTAGTTCTTTGAGAACAGAATCGTGATCGAACTCTTTGCGCGCTCTCCGGCAATGCGCGAGGCGGTCAGTCTCGCGGAGCGCGTGAGTTCAACCGATGCGAATGTGCTCATAACCGGAGAGTCGGGAGTCGGGAAGGATCTACTGGCGTCCTTCGTTCACTCGAAATCACGGCGTGCGGCGCAACCGCTGGTGAAGATCGACTGCGCGACGCTTCCCGGCGAGTTGCTTGAAGCCGAATTGTTTGGCTACGAGCGCGGTGCGTTTACCGGCGCGGTTGAAGCCCGCGCGGGACGCTTCGAAGCGGCTCAGAAGGGCACGGTAGTTCTCGACGAGATCGCACATCTCTCGACGGACGCACAGGCGAAGCTGCTGCGCGTAATCGAGACGCGCGAGTTCGAAAGGTTAGGCGGTCGCAAGACGATCAAACTCGACGCTCGTTTGATCGCGCTGACGAACGTGGATCTCGATACGGCCGTGAGGGCGGGCAGATTCAGAGAAGACCTTTTTTATCGGTTGAACGTAATACACATTCGCGTGCCGCCCTTGCGCGAGCGGAAGCAGGATCTGTCGAAGTTGGTTCAGCATTTCCTGAAGCAGTATGGGGCGAAGCATGCGCGGAAAGTCGAACGCGTTTCGGCGCAGGCGCTCGCGACGCTTCAGGCATATGACTATCCGGGAAATGCGAGAGAACTCGCGAATATCGTTGAGCGGGCGGTGATCGTTGCCACCGGAAAAACGATCGAACAGGATGATTTGCCGGCCGGGTTGAGCGCCGCGGTTAGGGCACAGGAACGAAAAGTGCGGCCGCAGAGCCTGGCGCAACTCGAGGCAGCTTACATTTCGGAAGTACTGGCTGCGACGAGAGGTAACAAGACCGAGTGCGCGCGAATTCTCGGCATCAGCCGGAAGAATCTTTACGAGAAGATCGCGCGCTACGAGCTTTGAAACCGTCCGCAGATTACACCGATTGATGCGCTTTCGGATCATCTGGACAGGTAAGACTAGAGATGCGAGGCTGCGCGCGCTGATCGAAGATTATGCCGAGCGGCTCTCGCATTTTGTGCGATGTGAAGTGGTTGAATTACGGGAGCTTGGCCGGAGTGACAAGACGGGCATCGATAAGGAGACCAAGCGCATCTCAGACGCTCTGCGTTCCGGCTCCGTGACGGTGCTGCTGGATCCGGACGGAGTGGAGTGGACTTCCCAGCAACTCGCCGCGCAGGTGCAGGGTTGGGAGGGAAACGGGACGAAGGAAGTGGCGTTTGTCGTAGGCGGACCGAATGGTGTCGCCGACGATTTTAAGTCCCGCGCTGACAAGCGTTGGTCTTTATCTCGATTGACGCTGACACATGAGATGGCACGCGTGCTGTTGTTTGAGCAGTTATATCGAGCGTACACGATCGTTCATGGTTTGCCTTATCAGAAGTGAGGCAACGACAAATATTCAAGTAGGGTGTGGAGGATCAAAATAGATAATGGATAAGAGACGAACTAAAGTTTTCAGAGATAAGTTATTGGACCGGCGGGAAGGTCTGGTTGGCCAGGTGCAGGCCGCCGAACTTTACAGCCGTGAGCGCGATGCCGAGGCCACACAGGATCCGGCGGACATGGCGGCCAATGCTTATACCAAAGAGTTGCTGGTCTCGATGTCTGACAACGATCGTCAGTTGCTAAATCTCATCGATGAAGCGCTGGAGCGAATCGAAACTGCCGGTTACGGCAAGTGTGTTCACTGTGGAGAAGCGCTTCCTGAGAGGCGGCTAGATGCAGTGCCCTGGGCTCGCCATTGTGTTCGCTGTCAGGACCTTCAGGAACGCGGACTCCTGGGCGACGATGAAGATTAGTTCGCTCTAGTCCATCGAGATGATTTGCGGCCTCCTCGCTACCAGCGGGGAGGCCGTTGTTCTATTGGCTTTGAAGAAATGCTCCTCACGCAATTGTTCTACGACGCTTTACTCACCGTCGCCTATCCGCAAGTTTGTGCGATCTGTTTCCGGAGTGTTGAGCAACGACGGTTCGGAGTCGCTTGCGAGTCGTGCTGGCGTGCGACGAAGGTGTTCACCGGTGCGGAAACGATCTGTTGGAAGTGTGGCGTACTCGCGGAGACGGAGAGCTTTTACGAGCACGCGAGATGCAGGCGTTGTGACTCACTATCGTTTACCGCGGCACGCGCGATTGGACCCTATGAAGGAGCTTTGCGCGAATCGGTTCTGCTGTTGAAGCGCCAGCCGCACCTTCCCGCCCACGTTCAGAATCTCCTGTTTGCAACCGCTCAACGTCGTCCATTGGATACGGCGACGAGAATCGTTCCTGTGCCGCTGCATTCAAAACGACTGCGGGCAAGGGGATTTAACCAGGCATCGATCATTGCGCAGGCTTTGTCGAGGGCGGTCAGATTACCGCTTGATGAACGTAGCCTCGTGCGAGTTTCGGGTACTGAGAAATACCGGGCGGGGCTGGACGAGAAGGGGCGGCGTGAGACCGTCGAGAGTGCTTTTGCGGTCACTCATCCGCGGTTAATCGACGGCGGGGATGTTCTTCTGGTGGATGATGTTTTCACTACGGGTGCAACAGTTTCCGCTTGCGCCGAGGTGCTGCTAGCGGCGGGCGCGCGGAGTGTTTTTGTCCTGACCCTCGCCCGCGCACAGAACCGTGCGTGGTAGCTCCGGGTCAACTCCTCCATGAAGGCATGGTTCCCATGGCTACCCGGCGCTACCGCGCTCGGTTCTGTGCGCCCAAGGCCTGCGTCATGCAAAGTTATTTTGACACCCTCTTCGGGGCTCGCGTAATATCACGGCTGAAATGAATGGCCGGGTGCTAGTCCTAAACACCTCCTTCGAACCGATAAACGTGTGCACCGAAAGGCGCGCGGTGGTCATGATCTTTAAGGGCGTCGCCCGGGTCGAAGAGCACAATGGACACGTACTTCACTCGCAAAAACTTTCCATTCATGCGCCTTCGGTTATTCGGCTGACCGAATATATCCACATTCCTTTTGAGCGTCGCTCGCTCTCCCGGAAGAACATTCTTTTGCGCGACCACTCGACTTGCCAGTACTGCGGGACTCAGTATCCGCCGTCTGAGTTGACTCTCGATCATGTGCTTCCTCGCTCGCGTGGAGGGGAGTCGGCGTGGGATAATCTGGTTGCCTGCTGCAAACGTTGCAATCATAAGAAGGGTAACCGGACTCCTGAGGAATCCGGGATGCACCTTCTGCGCAGGCCTCGTGGGTTCTCGCTGCATGTGAACCGGCAGATTATGCGTTACCTGGGAAGAGCGGATGAGACCTGGAGAAAATACCTGTTTTACGAATCAGACACTCGAGAATAGTTGGCGTTGAGCCAACTCGCCCCTGAGAAGAGGAAACTATGAGTCAAACCATGTTAGGGATCGCGAACCTTGGACCCACCGAGCTTATCATTATCGTGGCCGTGATCTTCCTCCTGTTCGGCGCCACCAGGCTGCCGCAACTGGCGAAGGCTCTGGGCCAAAGCAAGAAGGCCTTCCGCGAAGGAATGGACGAGGCTGACAGGGAACCACCGCGCAAGGAAGTTAAGGAATAGGCTTTGGGTCTTTGGTCTTATATCCCGGCTCAAAGACCGAAGACCAAAGACCGTCTACCTAATGACTGTGAGCTTTCTGCCCGACAATCAGAGTCGCCTTCACGGAAAGCGCGAATTCGGCCTCATGCCTCTCTTCGTTAATTAGTCGAGAGATCTCCTCGAACAAATCGGCTTTCTTATCAACTGGTACGAGGGCCAGCCACTCGTGCATCAGGAACTCTCCGATCAGAGGTGCGCTCAAAAACTGCTCGCCGGAACCGAAATCAAACTCCTCGATCCGGGTCCACGACGCTACAGCTATCAAACCTTCATCTTCTGCCATCTGCTGCATGTCTGAGACTGTTGGCAACTCGGTAATCAATTGCTCCACGTCCGACTCGTGATCGATGAGCCCTTTGTTATGCAGTGCTTCCCAGTAGATCGAGAAAAACTCTCCGAAGCTTGAGAAGGTGGGAAGAGTGAGAGCAATGGTCGCGCCCGGCGCCGCAACGCGAACCATCTCGGCGAACATTCTCTGGACCAATCGTTGCGATATGAGGGAAGCGTTGCCGATAACCAGATCGAACGCGTTGTCAGGCAACTCGAGTTGATCGACTTGAGCGGAATTGAAACCGATCTGTTCGTGTGTTGCGGTCGCTTTTGCTCTTGCTAATTCCAGGCACTCAGGATTCTCGTCCACACAGAGCAGTTCGACCTTCTCGCCCGCGCGCTCTTGTAGCGCGAGTGCGTGTCCGCCGGTTCCGGCTGCGACGTAAAGCGCTTTGCCTTCGGTTGGGAGTTTCACGTGCGCGTCAATCAATTCGGCAAAGCGTTCGCCCCAATCGGGGGCTATGAATAAGTCCTGAAGAAACGCGATCTCCTTGTCAGACTTTCTGTTAGTTGTCACTCTCAAATTCCTCACCCTTGATTTGTTCTTCTTCTGAAAAATACTTTCGGCCGCGCAGTTGTTCCGGCATACATTCCATCTCTTCTTTCGCCGCAGGATCGCTGTGGACGTAACGGTAGTCTTTCCCGTAACCGACTGTTTTCATCAACGGTGTCACTGCGTTTCTGAGATGAAGCGGCACTGGCACTCTGGCGGTCTGCTCAGCGTCAGTCGCGGCTGCAAAATAGGCGCTCTTGATGGCATTCGATTTGGGTGCTTTAGCGAGATAGATCGTCGCCTGCGATAGAGGAAACAGTCCTTCGGGCAGGCCGATTAACTGCACGATGTCAGCCGCTGCCGCCGCCTGGACCATCGCCTGCGGATCCGCAAGTCCGATGTCCTCGGAAGCGAGAATGCAAAGGCGACGAGCGATGTAGATTGGGTCCGCGCCGCCTTCGATCATTCGCGCGAGCCAGTACAGCGATGCGTCGACGTCGGAGTTTCGCAATGATTTGATAAGCGCCGAAACCAGGTTGTAGTGCTCTTCTCCGCCTTTGTCGTAAGCGTAGTGTGCACGGCCCAACGCCTCAATAACTGTTTGCTCCGTGACGACTCTCGCGCCGCTGGCGTCAGGCGTGGTTGACTCGACCGCTGCGTCCAGCGCGGTCAGAGCGACGCGTGCATCGCCGCCGGCGGAATGCGCGATTCGATCCAGCAACTGGTCGGATAGAGAAGGATTGAACCGCGCGAGGCCCCGTTGTTCGTCGGCGAGCGCGTTACGCAGAACAGTGTTGATCTCGTCTTCGGAAAGTTGGTTAAGAACCAGAACTCTGCAACGGGATAAGAGAGCGCCGGTCACTTCGAACGATGGATTCTCAGTGGTGGCTCCGATGAGTGTGACCGTGCCGTTCTCCACTGCGTGTAGCAGTGCGTCTTGCTGCGACTTATTGAAGCGATGGATTTCGTCGATGAAGAGTACGGTACGTTTGCCGTAGCGCTTTTCTGCTTTAGCTTCCTGGATCGCTTCGCGCAGGTCCTTCACACCGGAGAACACCGCCGACAAAGCGATGAAGCGCAAGCCGCTGCTGTCCGCCAAAAGCCGCGCCAGAGTCGTCTTGCCTGTGCCGGGTGCGCCCCAAAGGATCAGGGACGGCAATGCGCCACCGCCTGCGAGTAGTCGTCGCAGGATGCGGCCTTCACCAACGAGGTGAGCCTGGCCGACAAACTCCGCCAACGAGCGAGGCCGCATCCGCTCCGCGAGCGGGATGCCCTCGTCGGGCGCGGCCTCGTGAAGGTCTTCACTAAACAGACTTCTTGAATTCCATCGGTCCATGGCGCAAAAGTATGTATAATTATCGCCGAAAAGAACTAAACGCGCGACCGGTAAGATCGCCCGATGGCAACTTGTCGAGGGCGGGTTTAGCTACGAAAAAGCCATTTTTACGGGCAAAACATTCAGAATCTTCGTTGGAACGGTAGTGGTAGAATCTGCGTATAGGTGGCGGCGGGCGAGAGAACCCAAGATTTAGGGGCCCGCAAAGCGATTGGAGAGCAGACGATGAAAAACGGAAAAGATGTGCTGAGAATTATTGGGATGATTCTCCTTGGGCTGTTTGTCTTCTTTGTGGTCCTTCCAGTGGCGCTGCAACTGGTGGGAATTACATTGACCTTCATAGTTTGGTTGGCAGTGCTATTAATAAAAGTCGCCGTAACGCTAGCGATTGGTTATTTGATTCTTGTCGGGATTCGTGCCCTGCTGCGTTAGCCACTAAAAGCAGGCCACAAAAAGGCACATAAAGCACAAAATAAGAAAGGGTTTCCTTTGTGCTTTATG
>JBIOVO010000193.1:0-16935 GCA_044867735.1 Pyrinomonadaceae bacterium
CCGCCCGCCTCAGGGACCGCGCTCCAGCGGAGCGCGATGTGTCCGTGCAGCAACAACATTCGGCTCCGCTGGAGCCGCAATTAACTTTTAGGGCGTGGCTATAAACATGTGGTCCCTCCGGGACCCAAGCACTGTTGGAGCAACACACTATTACCCGACTACGAAGGGGTTTGGCCGCAGATTTACGAGGATGATTCAGATCGATCAGCGTCATCCTCGTGAATCTGCAGTTAAAACACCCTGCTGAGCAAGTACCAGATGCCATACCCGGCGGCGCCAAGCACGAGTACCAGCAAGAAACCCAGCAACGCCATTATCAGTTTGAACTTCCGATACCGGCCCTTGTCGGGTGGTGCGAGTGAACTTTGCGGAAAATAGGGCGGTGGTGTGTATGTGGCCATGCTAATTCTCTAAGCGGGAGTCGGCTTGGGCGGCGGCGAACCACCAGCCTCAGTAGCCTTCTTCAGCTCCTCTTCCTTCTGCTTCTTCAACAAATCTTCCTGGTGTTTGCGTCCGGCGCGGATGCGCTTGATGCCTTCTTTCGCTTCATCGAGGCCGTCCTGGGCGCGATAGTAATCCGGGTCGATCTGTAGTGACTTCGAAAACGCCGACGCCGCGGCGTCGTACTGCGCCAACTTCGTATACGCGACTCCGAGGTCGTAGTAAATATCCGGGTCGTCTTCTTTCAGTTTCGTGGCTTCGCGATATTCCCGGATAGCGTCGCTGTATTGACCCAGACCAGCATAGGTCTGGCCGAGGTCATAATGCGCCTCGGGATCGTTCTCGTTCGCCTCGAGGTATTTCTTATAAGCCGCAACTGCTTTCTTGTATTGCGCTTCGGCTTCTTCTCGTTTGGCGAGTGATTCGTAGCCAAGTCCAAGACGGAAGTGCGCCTCGGCCAGGTCCGGATCGAGCCTGATCGCCTCCTGAAACGCCAGCACGGCCTCTTCGTCCTGGTCGTTTCGGTAGAATTCCTTACCCTTTTCCAACTGCTCGCGAGCGCGCGTGCGGTCTCCGGCTAAATCGTTGGACACTTGCGCGCCTCCCGCACTATTATTCGTGCTTTGCTGACCACTGCGCTTGCATCCGACCGTAAATAGCAGGACCCAGACAGCGCAGATTAAGAGAATCGATCTCATCTTCCTGAAACTCAGCCTCTGTTGAAAAAGCAAGCAGGTTGGGGAAAGCAGTGACCTTATCTAACGCCAACTTGGGTAATTGAGTCAAACAAGCAGGCGATGGATACGATGGAACGTGGTTCCGATTGCTACTTTCATTCTATTAACGTTTCTTTTAGCAAGTTTGTAAGGAGTGCAAATGCTTAGAATCAAATCCCGGCAACTCAGATATCTGGCGCCTATTGCCCTGGTCGCCTTTTTGTCTGCGCCGATTCTTGCCCAAACTCAAACACGCACCGTCGCGGCGGCCAACGCGCCGCTGACATTAAGTCTAACGGCCGATTCGAACATCATCAGCGCGTGCGCTGATGGCGGCGCGCCGAAAGTTCGTCTGAAGGCTAACGCCGTTTCTCCGGGCGGCTACCCTATCAAATATACGTGGACAACGACTGCCGGTAAGATCATCGGTGAAGGTCCGGAAGTGAGCTGGAATCTGGCCGGACTCAAACCCGGTTATCACAAGGCATCACTCGACATTCAAAGCATCGGCAGCGACAACTCCTGCCAGGCGTTTTCTTCCATTAGCGTGCTCGTGAATCCGTGTGTGCCGCTGCAACCGATGTGTCCGAACATCGAGATCTCCTGCCCGACGAACGCGGCGATCGATCAGCCACTAACGTTTACGGCTAACGTGACCGGCGGTAATGTCGCGTCTCCGCCCACCTATGCGTGGACTGTCTCGGCAGGCACGATCATCGAGGGACAAGGAACAAACACGATCAAGGTCGATACGACCGGCCTTGGCGGTCAAACCGTGCGAGCGTCACTTTCGATGGGCGGCTATCACCTCGAGTGTTCCGCTGATTGTGGCGTTACGATCCCGCTGCCGAGAATCGTCGGTCGCAGGTTCGATGAGTTTCCGGATATTCAACGCAATGACGAGAAGGCTCGTCTCGACAACTTCGTGATCGAACTGCAAAACGATCCGACTGCTACCGCGTACGTGATCGTCTATCCGGGACGAAAAGGAAAACGTGGCGAGGTGCAGCATCATTCGAGTCGTATCGTCGAGTATTTGGTCCACTCACGCGGCCTTGATGAACGACGTATCGTGACGCTCGTTGGTCCCGCTAGAGAGGCGCTGCACGTGGAACTCTGGATCACGCCGCAAGGCGCCACACCTCCGAATCCGCAGTAGCAAAGAATTAGCCACAGATAAACGCGGATGTCGCAGATCAGATCTGCGGCATCCGCGTTTATCTGTGGCTAATTCTTTGCTTACTCCCTTCGTAGTCGGCGATTCGCCCGTCTTGTGGTTGTTTACGAGACGCGTTTCGGCTGGTTTGTACCAGAAATTTACAGGTGGGAGACAGATAACATGTTCCGTACTAAATCAAACTATTGGTCCGTCTGGCTGATGATCCTGATGCTGGCGCTGCCCTTTGCCGCCTCAGCTCAGGACAAAAAAGATAAGAAAGACAAGAGCGAAAAGAAGGAACTTACCGGTAGGCCCGTCCTTTGGCGTGAACCAACCGATATCGAAACACGCAATCTGCTCCTCGGCGCCGGCGGTGAGGCAATGAAACCGGATATCAGTCGTTTGACCTTTGTCGAAGATCGCAAAGGCGGCTACTCGAAGAAATATCTGGTACGCGACGCCAAAGGCAACGAGTGGGTGGCAAAGCTCGGCAAAGAGTCTCAACCTGACACTGCTGCTAACCGTCTCTTGTGGGCGCTTGGTTACGAAACCGAAATCGCTTACCTCGTTCCGAAAGCGACGATTGAAGGCAAAGGTGACTTCGAGAACGTTCGTCTCGAAGCACGGCCGGCGGATGTGAAACGCGCGGGAAACTGGATGTGGGAGAACAACCCGTTCAAAGACACGCCGGAATTTCGTGGTCTGAAGATCCTGATGGTGATGATCAATAACTGGGACATGAAGGACGACAACAACGAGATCCTCGCCATCCGTGGCGATACCACCGGGGAGGGAGAACTACGCTACATCATCAGCGATCTGGGCGGTTCATTTGGAAAGACCGGCGGCTTCTTCGCACGTAGCCGAAACGAGCCGTCGGATTTTAAGAAGGCTGATTTCATCAAAAAGGTGAACGGCGACGTGATCGATTTCAACTACGGCGGGAAGAACCAGAAGCTGTTTGAGAACATCACCGTCGCGGATGCACGCTGGCTCAGCAACCTGCTCAAGCGGCTGAGTGACGAGCAGATCAAGGACGCTTTTCGTGCGGCGAATTACAGTGCGGAAGAAGTTGACATGTTAGCTGGTGCGCTGAGGGAGAGGATTAACGCGCTGTCGAATCCGGCGGGCGCAGTGGCAAGAGACAATTAGTTCTTAACCACAAAGACACAAAGACACGAAGTTTCTTAATAAGAACTTCGTGTCTTTGTGTCTTTGTGGTTTATTGTTTCGCTATCTGACGACGTCGATAGCAATCAACTGCTGCCCGGAGATCACAAACTCCGCTGGCGGCAATTCTGTTTCATAAACAGGCGAAAGAACGGTCGGTGTGTAGCCACCGGACGTGCGTTCGCTGTTCAGAGTCGCAACCACCGAAGGCGGCAGACTCGGAAGCTCGCTCGTCCCGATGACTGCTCCGCTTGTGATGCGAAACAGTTTCACATACAGCCGATCGCTCTTCTTTACGGTATTGATAGCTTTCACTAACTGGCCCAGATCCTGCGGCACAAACGCTTTCGACGGCGAGCCCTCCTGCAACGCACCGCCGTCGCCAACGAACACGAGCAACTGTCCCACCGCCGCATCTTCCGGAATCTGAACCGGAATTCTCTGCACAAACTGTTTCCCGGATTCTGTTCTCACGTACGCCTGCACTTCGACCTTCTCGCCACGTCGAACTTCCGTGCGGTCGAGCGTGATGCGCTCGAGCGTGCCGGCGTACTTGGTCTCGGTGGAAGAGATGTCGAGCGTGATTGCGTCGAGCTGAACGTCGTCGAAACCGCTGGTCAGCAGTGAACTAACCGGCGCCGCAATCGATCCTGCCGCGAGAATCGCCGAGTTGTTCGCGGAAAAGCGGCGATCGATCTGTATCGACTCCTGGCCCTTCACGCGAATCTCGCCCTTCATGGCGATTGTCGATTCGCCCAGCGCTCGCTCGCTGGAAGTAATCGTGTTGAAGAGCGTGATATTGAGCAGCAACGGCGTCAAAAAACTGTCGTTTGCGATCTCGTACGAGTACGTTTCAGTCCGATCCCGGCTCGTGTGCAGATTGACTTTCACCGGAATCATCTTGGGCGCCTGGCGCAGCAGTCCGAAGATTCCCGACGCTCGGTCCTGTGAAATCGCTCCAACCATCCGGCCAGGCACTGAAAGTTTGAACGAGTTGTTGACGTTTGAGATCACGGTGACGACCGAGGATTCGGTCATCGGCATGTCCGAAGCACCGAGACTCAGGAACGGGTGACCAAACGCGTATATTCGATCTCCGTCACGCATCGTGACGGTCCCCGCGGCGGCCAAAGAATAATCGCCACGGACCAGTTGCACACTGATCGAACTGCCCGGCGGGAAAGTATTTCCATTAACTTCAGCAAGCGGCGTGATAGCGGCTGAACCACCTACGCCGGACACCGGCAGCAAACCGTTCGCGACCAACTGCGGCGCGTACGCCGCCAGCGATTCCTGGCTGATGCCGCTGAAGACGAGTGGCGTTGCGATCGGCGTCATCTGCTGGCCCAGAAGCGGTATCAACGGCGATCCGGCTGAAACCGGAGCGAGCAGCGAGACGGACGAAACAGCGGGCTTCGGCAAATCCGGTTTCCAATCCGTTCCGGCAAGCTGTGAAAACGACACGACGCGAGGTTCTTTTGGTTTGACGTTCTCGGAGCCTTTGTTGAAGAGGTCGATCATCTGTTTGATCGGTGTGATTCCGGCAATCGGCTCTCTCGAGAAAGGAAAACTGAAAGCAATGGCGCCCACGATCTTTCCGTCAATGTAGACCGGCGAGCCTGACATTCCGGCAAAGACGCCCGTCTTTTCGACATTACCGCCACTCAGTTTGGCGATAATCGCCGACTGCCTTGGCCCGGGAAATCCCGGCAGGATCCCAAGGATCTCGACGCCGAATTCCTCAGTTTCCGAACCAGTAAAGACCGTTCGCGCGGTCCCTTTCATGCCCGGACGAAGGTCTTCAAGCGGAAACAGCTCCGGAGCTTTTGGAGCTGAAGTGACCATAGCTTGCTGACCCATCGCAAAGCTCGCGAGCATTGCGACCAGGATCGCACTGAGAAAAATGGGGGTAGATCTTTTCATTAAGTACCTCTTCAAACTGCTTGCCCTATAGATGCCGAAAACCCAGTCCACGGCGACTATAAACTTCGCTCAAGAAGACGGTCAAGGTAAAGGATTTCAAGATTGTCAGGATTTACAGGACTTCGCAGGTGAGGGTATATCTTGAAATCATGAAATCCTGTCAAGCCTTCATTCTCGCCGGCGGCGCTTCGAGCAGAATGGGCACTGACAAATCTCAACTGCTGCTCGAGCAACAAACCTTCACCGAACGCATTGCGCAAACCCTGCTTCAACTCACTGACTCAGTTACTATCGTCGGCCGTGTCAGCGAATCCGGGCTCCCGACAGTTCCGGACGTCTATCCACAATGGGGCGCGCTCGGCGGTCTGCACGCGGCTTTCACTGCCTGCCCGCGCGAGTGGGCCATCATAGTCGCCTGCGATCTTCCTTTTGTGACTGCCGAACTCTTTACTCATCTCGCGAACCTGCGGTTGGACCATGAAGCAGTGGTTCCGATCCAGGACGACGGCCGCCCACAACCTCTCGCCGGCCTCTATCGCGTCGATCCCTGTCTCGAACGCGCCACCGAACTCATTGAAAACGGGCGACGGCGGCCCTTGGACCTTTTAGATACCGTTCACACACGCTGGGTTCCGTTCGCGGAAATCAGGAATCTGGATCAGGCGGAGAGGTTTTTTGTTAACATCAACACGCCGGAAGACTATTATGAGGCGATCCGAGGACACTCACTTTAATGCCACCCCGACGAAGATTCGGTAAAAGACTCATTAAGTCTTTCCTGCCAATAGCACTGGTCATCGTGCTGGCGGCCGGCGGTGCGCTCTCGTTTATCGTTTACTGCGTTTCCCGTCCCACCAGGCGGCCTTACGTCGTCACACCCGAGTCGTTTTCGCGCATCAGCGGCCGCGCGCTCAAAGTCACGGATGAAACATGGACCAATCTCGACGGACGCCGTGCACGCGGTTGGTTGCTGAAAGGAGCGGAAGGTGCGCCGGCGGTGGTGCTGCTTCATCGCTATGGCGGCGATCGCTCGTGGCTCTTCAATCTCGGCGTCAAGATCAACGACGCCACGAACTTCACGATTCTCTGGCCCGACCTGCGCGGGCACGGAGAAACACCTCTGATCGGCTGGACCTCACTCGGCGGACGTGAAGGTGACGATCTGCTCGGCGCGCTCAAGTATCTGCGTGAACTCAAGTCAGAAAATCAGAAGACACTCGTGGGCGAGAGCTTTGGTGTCTATGGCGTCGAACTCGGCGCGTACAGTGCGCTCAAAGCCGCGCGCGCGGACAGTCAGATCAAGGTGCTCGTGCTCGACTCTGCCACGAGTTCATCCACCGAGCTATTGCGATCTGCTGTTTCAAACTGCATCGGGCTTGATAACGGTCTGGTGAACTACTTCTCGCGTGTCGGGATGAAGATCTATCTGCTGGGCAGTTACGACGACACCAATGCCTGCGAGATTGCTGCGTCGCTGCGCGATCAACGTGTGCTGTTGCTTTCGGGACTTGATGCGGGAACTCTGCGTGATGCGACGGCGTCGCTGCAAAGTTGTTTTCCGGTTCCTACGAATGTTGAGACGCGCACCGATCTTCCGTTGAGCGGGTTCAGTCTTCCATCAGCAACCGGCGAACAGGGCGAAGCTTACGACCGCGTGGTGATTGAGTTCTTCGCGCGCAACCTGCGTTGACAGGATTAACAGAATGAACAAGATAAAATTCCTGTTAAATCATGTGAATACTGTCTAAAACAATCCGGTCTTCTCACGGTCTCCAGCCGAGGACGGCGGTCTTCCCGTTGTCGCCAATCACGTCAATCTTCGGTGAGCCACGGAAGTTTTCGACGTACTCCAACGGAATAAACACCACAAACTTGTCGCTGCGCGCACGTGCCTGATCGAGGCCTATCTCGTCAAAAGTTATGACTTTTCCCTTGTCGTCATACACGACGCGGTCATGCGCGTAGAACTCCGCCGAGCGATCGTCGCCTCGCTGCGCCAGTACCGGCACGTTCGCGTAACCACGCGCGTCCGCCAGTGAAAGCAGATCTCGAAGTGACTCGTGCTTTGCGAACGGCTCCGCTGCAAAGTTCAACACGACCAGCACCAGCACCACTGTTGCGGCTGCGACCGATAGCGCCCAGGCAGGTTTTTTGAGCCGAACCACATCTGCGATGAGAAGCGCGGCCGCGGGCAGCGACGGCAGCACGTAACCCGGAAGCTTCGATCCGGAAAACGAAAAGAACAGTATCGGCAACACCAGCCACGCCAGCGAGAAGACCCGCACGATGCTCAAGCTATCGTCACCACGCCACGTCCAGCGTCGCACCTTTACAAACGCCCAGATGAGAAACGGCGTCCACGGAACCGCCAGCATCAGGATGATCACCGGATAGAAATAGACTGGTTGTGGATGGTGATACTTGTTCGAGACGTAACGAGCAAAATGATGTTGCAGGAAAAACTCGTCGATAAAAAGCCAACCGTGTCGCGCGATAACTGGTCCATACCAAATTGCTGAAACTGCGAGCGCCAGTGGCACGCCCCAAAGCAAACTCAGGATAAACGTTCGCGACGGCCATGCGCGTCTGAAGAGATAGTAAAAACCTACTACCCCAAAAGGAATGACGATGCCCACCAACCCTTTTGCTACGAGTGATAAACCCGCAAACGCGTAGAAACCGATCAATAACAGACCCTTGCGCCGCGTGGCCGGAAGTTCGTGTAAAAGAAAAAACGCGAGCGACCAGGTGGCGGTCATCGTGATGACGATGTCGAAACTAGCCGCGCGCGAGAAAACGACCAGGCCAAGACACGTCGCCATTACCAAAAGACTGTAAAAGCCGAAATCGCGAGGCTCCTGCGAACGATCGACTTCACGTCCTACCAACCAGACTGCAAGAATCGTCAACAGTCCGCAAATCGCAGGCCCGAGACGCGCGGTCCACTCGTGCACGCCGAAGAGTTTGTAAGCGCCGATCATCATCCAGTAGAGCAGCGCGGGTTTCTCAAACCACGTGTGATGGCCGAGCGTGGGCGTCACCAGGTCGTTGTTGAGAAACATCTCGCGCGCTACTTGCGCGTAGCGCGGCTCATCCGGACCAAGCAGCGGCAGATGCCCCAGACCGTAAAGGTAAAAGGCGACGATGGCGATGAAGAGGAAAATGTAGACTCGCTTGGCAAGCGTTGAAGGATGCAAGTATATTCGGCTCCGAATTCGGATTGTAACATGTTGCGAACAGCAGTCATCGGGACGGGCAGTCTCGGCCGTCAACACGCACGTATTCACGCGACGCTCGCCTCGGAGCGAGCCTGTGAGTTTGTCGCCGTCTGCGATCTCAACCAGGAGACCGCGCGTTCCGTCAGTGAAGAAAGAAAGACGGATTGGACCACCGATTGGCGCGAACTAATCGGACGCATCGACGCGGCGAGCATCGCGGCGCCGACAGAGGTGCACTGCGAGATCGCTTGCGGTCTGCTTGAGGCTGGCATTCACGTGCTCGTCGAGAAGCCGATATCGCGCACGCTCGAAGAGGCGGATCGAATGATGCGTGCCGCGGAAGAAGGCAATGCCGTGCTTCAAGTCGGGCATCTCGAGCGCTTCAATCCGGCGCTGGTGGCGCTGCGTCCGCACGTTCGCAAGCCTGTCTATTTCGAGATACACCGCGTGGGAGAGTTTACGGCGAGGTCGCTGGATATCGACGTCGTGCTCGATCTGATGATTCACGATCTCGATATCGTGCAGTGGCTCGTTGGTGAAGAGGTTGAAGTCACGAACATTCATGCGGTGGGAATTGCGATCCTGACGAACAGGGTCGACGCGGCAAATGCGCGGCTGGAGTTTTCGTCGGGCGCGGTGGCGAACATCACGGCTTCGCGAGTGGGCACGGAGAAGATTCGGAAGATGCGTTTCTTCCAGCCGCACGATTATGTTGCGGTTGACTACGTTACGAAACGCGCTTCGGTGAGTAGTCTGGAGCCGCCGACGGCGAGCGGTATGTGGCCGGGTGTGCATGTGAAGCATCTCGACATCATCGACATCGAGCCGTTGCGGGCCGAAATCGTTGCGTTTCTCGAGTCGGCGAAGAATGGGACGGCGCCGGCGGTTTCGGGGCTTGAGGGACGGAACGCGCTCAGTCTCGCGTTGCGGACGCTTGAGCGGATTCGAGAGCACGCGGAGCATCCCGAGTTGAGCTTAACGTGAGGTGAATTTCACCACGAAGACACGAAGACACAAAGAAATCATTTAAATTTGTGCCTTAGTGTCTTTGTGGTTAATCTTCCTTGCGTCATGCAGGCGCGCCACGATCAACTCACGGCCTTACTCGGGAAGCACATCGAGGCGGGTGAATTCCCTTCCGCAGTTTATCTCGTCGCCGATCACGACAGAATCGTCTTCACTGATGCCCTCGGCTATTCGGTCGTCGAACCCTATCGCGTCGCCAATAAACTCGACACGATTTACGATCTCGCGTCACTCACCAAACCTCTCGTCACCACGATGCTCTGTGCACGAAGGATCGAGCTGGGCGAACTGACACTCGACAGTTCCCTCTCACATTACCTGCCCGAGTTTGATCATACCGACAAGCAGATGATCACGATCCGTGAGTTACTGACTCACACTTCTGGTCTCCCTGCCTGGCGCCCGCTTTACGCACTTACCGAGGATCAACCCGATCGAGCTGCGGGCGCGATCGCGAGTCTCGATTTCGAGTACAAGCCCGGCACACGCGTGGTCTACAGCGACCTCGGTTTCATCGCGTTGGGAATCCTGCTCGAACGTTTGACCGGTCACCGTCTTGCGGCCATGGCGAAGCAGGAGATCTTCGAACCACTGAATCTGCAACAGACGTTTTTCAATCCGGAGATCGCACTGCAAACCGGAATCGCCGCCTGCGAGACCGGTAATGCTTACGAAGCAGATATGTCGAGACAGATCGGCGCTCCCGAGTACGCCAATTCGCGGCAACGACTAATCTGGGGTGAAGTACACGATGGCAACGCCTACTTTCTCGGCGGCGCCGCGGGCCACGCAGGTCTGTTTTCCACTGCGCGCGAGGTGTTTGCAATGGCGAAGCAGTTTCTCGGTGATTACAGCAAGTTGCTCAAACCAGAGACGTGCCGGATGTTTCGCGAGAACATGACGTCCGGATTGGAAGAAGCGCGATCGATCGGATGGCAACTGGCCGCCACAAAGGATTCGACTGGAGGCGCCGACTTACCGGCGGATAGTTTTGGACACAACGGATTTACCGGAACTTGTCTTTGGATCGATGCGCAGCACCAGCGCACGTTTGTGCTGCTGACGAACCGCACTCACGCCCGCAAATTGCCCTTCGCGAATATCAATGCAGTCAGACGAGAATTCAACAGCCTCGCAGTAAAAGCATTAAAGCTTTACTCTCAAGATCGTTCCGATCACATTTAAGTCACCCGGAACGCTGAACGAATCATTCTGGCGCAGATAATAAAAATCCTGCGTGAAGTGTTTGTTGAAAACCTTGGTCGCGCCAACGCCGAACCGGTTTCGCGTCCAACGATCAAACGTCCAATCGTAAAAGACCTCATCGGCGACAAACACTGTCCAGCCCAGTTTGTCTGGTCCAACCGGATACTCAACTCCGAATCGGTTTCGGTACCTGTTCCCCTTAATGCCCGAGTTGCGCATGCGACGTTCAAACTGATTTCGATCGCTCAGCCTGAACCTGCCCACGTTAAAACGCACGGTAACCGGGAGCACCAAACGATTCTCCCAAATGCGCCTTCCCGCAAACGGCTGCATGCCGATGTGTAAATAGTGCGGCGCAATCTGCACATACTTTCCCGCGCGATAAGTAAATCCGGCACCGATTCGCTCGTCTACCGGATGACTAAAGTCACGTCCGACTCTGAGTTGGCCGAGGATGTTGAAATCGATATTGCGCGTGACTGGCGCCGCCAGTTGGACTTCACTCCAAAACTGATTGTCGGTTTGATCAAGTAGCTGCGCTTTTGCGTCTGAGGTCAGAAGCAAAAGAAGAAACAAAGTTATGGACCAGACTCTGCCCGCACGAGCAACAAGGTTCACGTCTTCGCTTCTCCCGTTGGCTGTTCTCTTCGTTTAGCCGAAGGCAAAACGGTGAAGGATGTCAGGGCCACTACGACGCGCTCGCCGGCTTGCAAGCGCGTTGCGGCCGCCTCGGGCTTCGGTCGCGTGGCAATGATCGATTTAGCAACCTCGCTTTCGGGTGTTTGCGTAGTCAAGAAATACGGAGAGTCGTCAGTGGCACATTCTTCTGCATTCGTGCGTTCCAAACGCAGCCGTAAGCGTTCAAACGCACCAACAAAAGTGATCTCCTCGATAATCGCCGTCGAAATCTTGTGATGTCCCGGGCGCAGGAAGTCTCCCCGGTTAAGTGAGACGTCTTCAGGGCGGAACACGATCTTCACGCAATCTCCGGGCTGGAACAGATCTTCGTCGAGAGTCGCCTGAACCTGCGCGGCGCCGACTTCGAGAAAATCATTCCGGACGACGGCGTCGAGCACATTCGCCGCGCCCAAAAAAGTTGCCACGTACTCGGTCGCAGGCTTGTTGTAGATCTCGAACGGCGTGCCGATCTGTTCTATGTGGCCCACGTTCAGGACTGCCACGCGATCGCCGAGTTCGAGCGCTTCTTCCTGATCGTGCGTGATAAAGATCGCCGGCACGTTTACCTTCTTCAGCAACGCTCGAATCTCGCGGCGCAAGTGCCCGCGGGTTTGCGTGTCGAGCGCGCCAAACGGCTCGTCAAACAACAACACTTCCGGCTGGTATGCAAGTGTTCTCGCAATCGCCACCCGCTGCTGCTGTCCGCCTGAAAGTTGCGAAGGATACTTCTTGCGATGCTCTTCGAGTTGGACCAGTTTCAGCAACTCATTCACGGTCTCGCGAATCTCTTTCCGTCTACGTTTGCGAATTCGCAGACCGTAACCGATGTTCTTCTCCACCGTCATCTTCGGAAACAGTGCATACGATTGAAAGATGACGCCAACGCCCCGCTCACGCGCCGGTAGTTCAGTTACGTCTTTACCGTGAAGGATTACTTTGCCTGTGTAAGGCATTTCGAGTCCGGCGATGATGCGCAGGATCGTTGTCTTGCCACTTCCTGAGGCGCCCAGCAACACGAGCACCTCACCCTCGGCGACATCGAAGCTGATGTTTTCGAGCACGCTCGTCTTGCCGAAACGCTTGCTGAGTCCGACCACACTTGCAGCCGCCGGCGGCGGATCAGCGATCGATGCCGACTCGTCAACTCTCGGGATCAGTGATTCCTTGGCCTTAACCATCATCTCTAATCAACATCGAGCCAGTCGCGCGCGAAAAACAGTACGCTGAAGATCAAGAACGAGAATAAAGCCAGCACTATCGCGATCGCGTTGGCGGCCTCGATTTGACCTTCGTTGAACTTCGCAAAAATGTAGAGAGGCGCCGTTTGTGTTCGTCCGGCGAGATTGCCGGAAACAAGAATCGTCGAACCGAATTCACCGACGGCGCGCGCGAACGTCAGTAGCGCTCCGGAAACGATTGCGCCGCGCAGCGAGGGCAAAGTTACGTACCAAAAAGTTTGCCAACGCGTTGCGCCGATTGTCGCTGATGCCTCTTCAAGCGAACGGCTCATCGTGTCGAAGACAGGTTTGATGACGCCAAACGCAAGTGGGAACGTCACAAAGATATTTGCCAGAATGATGGCGCCCGCCGTGAACATGACTTGAAAACCATGCGGCGTTATCAGGCGGCCGAGCGTTCCGTAAGGGCCCCAAAGTAACAGCAAGGCGAAGCCGGCGACTGCGGTGGGGATCGCAGTTGGCAATGAGATCGTGACGATAAGCGCGTTGCGTCCGAGAAAGTTGTAACGCGACAAAACGTAGGCAGCGAACAAACCAAATAGAACATTGAATACGGTGGCCCAAAAACTGGTGACCATTGAGAGCTTGAGCGCGAAAATCGCTTCGGGCGCCATCAACGCTGCCCAAAACGTTCCCAGCCCGGCGCTCGTGCCAAAAATAAAAATTGATGCCAGCGGCAGAAACACTAACGGCAGCATCATGAACATAAGCATGCCGATGCTCAGGGGCCGAACAACGTCGAACCCACGAACGTGACGCATGGCTGGAGCGAGTGTACTCATGGTCCTCGGTCTTTGGTCTTGGGTTTTTGGTCTTGGGTCTTTGGCCTTTACTAAGACCAAAGGCCAAAGACCAAAAACCCAAGCCCCAAGCTCACTTCCTCTGCACCTGATCCTTAAAGAGCCCTTCGATTATTTCCGGGTACGCCTTTTCCCAACCGCCGAAATAGTCGATCCCGAACGGCATCTCGATGTGTCCGAAATCCTTGTTTGCCTCATTGAAAGCCTCATTCGTGACAGAGTAAAAATGAAACTTCACAAAAGCATCCTGAGCTTCGTCGCTCCAAAGATATTGCATGAATGCATCAATCACCGGGCGTTTTGCCGCGCTGACGTTTTTATCAATCACTACCACCGGGTGCTCGCTGAAAATCGTCGCGTGCGGCACCACGATCTCGATCGGTCCGTTCGCTTCCTTCATCAACAGACCTTCCAGTTCGTAAGTGATCAACGCATCGCCGTTACCGAGTTCGAAAGTTGTTCGTGCCTCACGCGCCGAACCCGGAGTTGAGATCACGTTTTTCCAGATGGCGCGCAGAGTTTGCAGCGCTCGTGCTCGATCCGGCTCGCCCGATTCTTTCTCCGACTTCTTCAGTTCGGAGCCGTAGATCGCCAGGATGGACCACTGCGCGCCGCCTGAGCTGATCGGATCGGGATGAATCAGACGAATCCCGGGTCTTGCGAGATCGGAAAAGTCACGAATCCCTTTGGGATTGCCACGGCGAACGATGATCACAAACGGAGTCTTGTTAACGATCCCGTGTCCCGGAAATGCTCGCCAGTCGGAAGTGACAAAGCCTCCTTTATTTAGTCGTTGCGCGTCGCGCTCGATCGAGAGTATTGCGATCTCAGCCGGCGCTCCCTGAAGAATCTGGTTGGTAACTGTTTCAGAACCTGCGAATGACGATTGAAACTGGACCACCTGTCCGTGTAGTTGTTTCCACTTTGCGGTGAAACCCGGGAAGATCGCTTTTTCCAGCGACTCCTTCATGATCGAAAAACCGTAGAGGGTGATCGTGAGGTCGCCGCTTTCAGCCACAGGTTTCGGCAGACAACTAACGACCAGCAACGCCAGAGCTGGCAGAGCAATCGCCAGAAACGGAACGCTTTGGGATGTAGTCTTCCTCATGAGGACCGTCAGGCCTCCTCATTGTTTGGACAGACCAAAACGCTGCTGCCGCTTGTCCTGGGCTGCGGGGGTTGCTCGTCTATACCACAGAGTTGGGCTTTGTGGGAAGAAACTTCATTCACCGGCAAAGATCTGCCACGTCGTAGAATGGGTGTAATCTGTGGGCATATTTGTAGTACTATCCGCACTGCGGTAAGCCCTCCCTGATAACTGACGCCGCCAAGGATTTAACAAGATGCGCAGTTCCCTCGCCCGGAGAGTTATTACTTTTCTGCTTGCGCAGTCGTTTGTCGTCCCCACAGTTTTCAGTCAACAAGAAACACGGCCAAGGCGAGCAGAACCAGCCTGGCCCGTTCCCGCAGCAACGACACCAGTCATTCCGGCGCCAGCACTCGTCGCGACGAAAGGTCCGGAGCCGACGATCCGTGTCGCACTGACTACCGACGCTCGTTCGGCCGTCATCTCCACCACGGGCCATCTGATGAATGCGAGCGGCAATGGCACGAAACTCTTGCCGCTGGACACTGCTCGCGTGCGTGTCGATCCTCGACTGTTATCGCCTCTGCAACAAAACAGTGATTCAGGTTATCGAGTGATCGCGGGCGGAGCCGCGACGCGTGAAGAGACTGAAGAGTTCGCAAAAGAGATCCGCAGGAGCACTAACGAAGACGTCCAGCCGGCTTACGACACTGAGACCAGGAGTTGGGGCCTCGTCGTTGGCGCGGCCCGTTCGCGTGAAGAGGCTGAAGAACTGCGCGCGCGGCTGGAAGCGGCAGGAATAGATGCGACGATCGATGGACCGCCGGTAGTCGCGAATGTTGCGCGCCCGCAGACTGAAAGTCCGGTGCGGCTGACTTCACGACCGGCAATGCCGTCACGCGAAGTAGTTGCTTCGTCGTCAACTGGTCCAATGTTTAGTTCCGGTGGACCAGTGGCTTTTGCTTCTGACGACGAGAGGAATGCGCCGGTGCGGTTCAACGATCGGCCGTACCGCGGACGCATTGAGGTGTTTACAAACTCGCGCGGCGCTTTAACGGTCGTAAACGAGTTGGGCCTGGAAGATTACGTCAAAGGCGTTGTTGCCAACGAACTATCTCCGGGTGGTTATCCCGCTATTGAAGCGTTGAAAGCGCAGGCGATTGCCGCGCGAACGTATGCGCTTCGAAACCGTGGGCAGTTTATGTCGCAGGGGTTCGATATCCTGCCGACCACGCGATCGCAGGTCTATCGCGGACTCACCTCTGAGAATCCACTCTCGACGCGAGCCGTGGACGAAACGCGAGGACTAATTGCCACGTATGCCGGCGAGCCAATCAACGCGCTCTACACTTCGACCTGCGGCGGACGAACCGAAAACGCTGAAAACATCTTCAACGAAGCCGTGCCTTATCTGCGTGCGCGCGAATGTGCCGCGGAAGGCGCGAGTTTCGATCGGTTCGTGATCAAGACAACACGCGAGCCCGCCGAACTCAGCGACGAAGGAAACGTTCCGCTCGCGCGAGACGTTAGTCTCCTGCTCACGCAAAACTTCGGCACGCTGCACGAGCGGGTGTCTGATTCGTGGTTGTCAGGCGATGCGACTCCGAGTGAAGTTCGCAACTGGCTTGCGAATGTCGCCCGTGTTGCACAGCAGATGTCTCCGGTTACCGGCGACGACGTAAATCGTCCTGCGGGTTTCGCGACGGGGCTGTCGCTGGCTGTTTTTGGTGAGAGTCGTGCGAGTACGTTGTTGAATAATTCCGATGCCGACTATTTGCTGGCCGTTAAGGACGCGCAGGACGTACCGGCACCGCAGCGCGCTGACATTGCGTTGATGATTCGCGAAGGCTACTTTTCACCGTATCCTGATGGGAGCCTGAAACCTCGTGCGCCGCTTTCGCGCGCGCGTGTGCTGCACGCGATCGCGCGCATTCTCGAAGCGCGAAACCTGTTGCAACTTCAGAAAGCGAATGCGCGACCATCGAGTGATGGGCAGTTGATCCTCCGCACCACTCGAGGCAAGGACCAGCCAATCAAAGTCAATGCGGATGTGTTTCTGTTTCGTCAACTGGGTGAGCGGCCGTACCAGGTTTCTTCCGTCGCACTGGTTGGCGGCGAGGCCGTTACTTATCATCTCGCGCCGAATGGTCAGATCGATTTCCTTGAAGTTAAGCCCGCGACAAACGGCGCCGCCGCCGATCGGTTTTCGCCGTTTGCGAATTGGACCCGGGGATTATCCGTGGCGCAGGTCCAGGCTCGTTTGGCCCGCGCGG
>JBIOVO010000194.1:0-20323 GCA_044867735.1 Pyrinomonadaceae bacterium
GAACGTTATAGTCGAGCTCCAGCTCAGCCCCTAGCGAAGCGATCTTGCCCGCGCCGTTACCATTTCCATTGGCGCCATTTCCATTGCTCGCGCCAATTCCATTGGCGCCATTGCCATTGGTATCGCAACTACTCTTTGTGACCGTCGTGACAACAGCCGGCGCTTTGGTGATGCTTATGAGTTGAACCGGCGCCTGCACCTTTGGCGTAGCGCTTACGAGTTCGTTCACCGGCTCCGGGCGAATGCTCTTTTCAGACTTCGATTCGCCCATATTCTTTTTCGTAAAAACGCCATCGATGCTGTGGCACTTGTCGGGCTCGTCATTGATCAGATGTCCGATAACCGCCGGAAAACTCCGCAATGCCGGTCCTGAAAAAACGAAGTCTACACAAGGTACATTTTTGATGATCTCCTGACCCATCGGCGATTCGCAGTTGGCCCCGCCCATTGCGGTAATGACTCTTGAATTCCAGGACTTGATCTTTCTCGCCATCGCCATGCAAGCGACGTTTTGCGAGAACATTGTGGTCAAGCCGACCATATTCGCCTGCGTCAGTCGATGCTTCATGATCAGCTTACCGAAAAACGAGTCAAGGCCTTGCCGCTTGAGCTGAACATAGTTCCGGAACATCTGAACCTGTTTGCTTTGGACCGCATAAAACCGGCGCAAATAGTTCTCGGTGTTGTCCGGCGTTTCCGGAAACGCAACCTGGCGAAAGAACCAGTCGCCGAGTCCGGAATCATGATGATCGATCTGGTTCGTAACGCTCTCGTAGGCTTCGACTCCCAGGTAGTGCGCAAACTCCTGATTGAGATAAATGATCTCAACCGAAACTTCGTTCTGAAACTTTGCGTCCACGACGGCCTTCAACTGGGTCAAAGCGAGGGAAGGCATATTGATATTCGCAAACGGCATATTGATTAGGGCTATGCGGTACATCGTGCGGCTCCTTACTAGAGGGGAAATCGAAACACGGATTAGACGGATGGAAATCCGGATTTTTATCCGTGTGATCCGGGGTTACATGTTTGAGGGAAAAGGCTGGTTTCCTGAATTAGGCAAAGTCGGTTCTCAGCAGTGAATTTCTGGCGCGATAAGCTTCTCGAGAAATCGGAACCACGGCGGGTTCGGGGTTTTTTGATACCTGATCTTTCTGCTTTTCGATCAACCTGGCAAATCTGGCGATGGTCGGAGTCTCGAAGAGAAGCCGTAATGGCAGTTCAATATTGTAGGTTTTGCGCACGCGAGAAATGACCTGGGTCGCCAACAGTGAATGTCCGCCAAGATCGAAGAAGTCGTCATGCACACTGATCTGCTCAACCCCAAGCACGTCTGACCATATATCGCTCAGCTTCTCTTCAACTGGCGTGCTAGCCGCAACGTATTCTCGCTCTATTTCCAACTCGCCCTGGTCCAGAGCCGGCAGTGCCTTGCGGTCTACCTTTCCGTTCGGTGTCAGCGGCATCTGGTCCAGTTCAACGAAAAAGGTCGGGACCATGTAAGCAGGCAACCGCCTGGTCAGGTACTCACGCATTTCGGCGCCGGATATCGACTCTTTCTCAGTAGTCACTAAATAAGCCACCAGCCGGTTACTGTCCTCAATGTTGCGCGCCACCACAGCACTCTTAACGACACGCGGGTGCTCGTCCAACACTGCTTCGATCTCGCCGGTCTCGAGCCTGTAGCCATTTACCTTTACCTGCTGATCACGGCGACCGAACAACTCAATTCGTCCATCCTTGAGCCATCTTCCAATGTCTCCCGTCCGGCACATCAAGCCACCATCGGCGTAGGGGTTGACCACAAACTTTTCGGCTGTCAGATCCGGACGATTGCGATAGCCTCGTGAAAGCCCATCGCCTCCAATACACAATTCGCCGGCGATACCGATTGGCTGTAACTGGCCTTGGTCATTCGTGATGTAGATCTGAGTATTTTGCAGTGGTCCACCGATCGTGATTGTCCGTCCGACATCCGTCGAAGTGATTCTGGAAAGGGCGTTGATGTCGGTAATCTCCGTCAGGCCATAAATGTTGATGACCTCAGTTCGATCACCAACTTGCGTAAAGACCTTTTGCAGCAGACTGCGCTCAACTTTTTCACCGCCAACCAACAAGTACTTCAGCTCGGTTTGAACGGCCTCGTCGATCTCCGTCAGCACACTATTCAAGTAGGACGGAACGCAATCCATCAGATGGATCTTGTGCTCGGCCGCGTATTTCATGACGGCACGGCTGTCATACTTGATGTAATTGGGAATGACGTGCAGTGTCTTGCCAAAGACCAGTGTGGGAAAAATCTGATTAACGGAAATGTCGAAACTCAGTGAAGTAATCAAAGCGGTGTTTCTAACCGATTGATCACCGAAGAATGCTCGCAGGCCGTAGCAAAGGTTTACCAGCGATCGGTTCGTGACCATCACGCCTTTTGGCTTGCCCGTCGAACCTGAAGTGTAAATGACATAGACGATATTCTGCCCGTCGACATCAGCAATCGGGCTGTCCGCCGGCCAACCTTCTATCTCCGGCCAATCTGAATCGAGGCAAACAGTTTGTTTGCAATCGGGAATCCTCGAACGCAAATGCTCCTGAGTAAGAAGAACCTTGATCGCGGCGTCTTCAGTCATATAACTGAGTCGCTCGCGTGGATAATCGGGATCCAAAGGCAGATACGCGCCGCCTGCTTTTAAGATTCCCAGCAGCCCGACTATCATCGCCACACTTCGCTCGACGCAGACTCCTACCAACACATCTGGTCCAACTCCGAGTGCTTGCAAGTGATTGGCGAGTTGGTTCGCACGCCGCATTAATTCTCCATAGGTAATCTGTTCATCTTCACACACGACTGCGATTGTGTCTGGTGTGAGCTTTGCCCGGGCGTCGATCAACTCATGAACACGATAGTGTGCCGGGTAGATTTCCTGTGTCGAGTTCCACTCGTCAACGATCAGTTCCTCTTCGGCTGGAGTCAGCATGCGCAAGTCCCCGAGACGCTGCTGCGCGCCCGCGGCCATACTCACTAGTACCTGGTCCAAGTGTTGCAGCACTGTCTGGACCGTTTCCGCGCTGTAATGCTGCTCTTCATACAAGAGTCGTAACAACAAGCGCTCGCCAGGGCGGACCATCAAGGTCAGCGGGTAGTTGGTCCGTTCCATCGCCCATTCCTGTTCGTGCTGCACTGCGGCTTCACTGCTGCCGGTCTGCTCGCCAGTCATCGTTGTCACAGGATGGTTCGCGTATGCCAGCAGCGTCTCAAACAATCCCACTCCGCGGTCGACTTCACTCCAACCCTGCACCTCTACGAGGGGGCTGTACTCGTACTGCCTCATCTCCGCCTGTTCTGCCTGCAAGCGCTGTAGCCAGGTCCCTACTTCCGCGTCACTCTCAACCTGCACTCGCAGTGGCAGCGAGTTGACGAACAACCCAACCATCTGTTCGACTCCGGCCAACTCCGCCGGACGTCCTGAGACGGTCACGCCATAGACCACATCATGCTCGCCGCTATAGCGACTCAGCAGCACCGCCCACGCTCCCTGGACCACCGTGTTGAGTGTCACTTGCTGCTCGCGCGCGAGTGTCTCGAGGGCCTTCGTCGCGCCTTTACTCACTTCGAGGTTCTGCTCGCCGTAGCTTCGCGTTTCATTCTCGTTGCTGGTCTCGACGTTCAGTTGCGTCGGTGCGCGGAAGCCTGCGAGTCGCTGTCTCCAGTAGCTTTCCGCTGTTTTCAGATCCTGCTGCTGCAACCAGCCGATGTAATCGCGATATGGTCGCGGCCGCTCGAGGGCCAATTCCTCACCGCGTACCAGGGAGTCGTAAATCGCGTAGACCTCCTCCAACACGAGAGATAAGCACCAGCCATCAAGCAGGATGTGATGAAAACTCCACACCAACTGCCATTCCTGATCGGCGAGGTGCAGCACCTGATAGCGATGCAGCGGGCCCTCACTCATGTCGAAACCAGACTCGCGTTCGGCTCGCGCGTACTCGCGGAGTAGCTTTTCCTGTTCTTCACGACTGCGACCGCGCCAATCTTCTTCATGCCATCGCAAACTGCTCTGCTCCGCAACCACCTGCAGCGGGCGCCGTAATCCTTCCCAACGGAAACTACTGCGCAGGATGGCGTGCCGCTCCTGCACTCGTTCCCACGCCGTACGCAAGGCCTTGAGATCCAGTGCGCCTCTGAACCGGTTCCGGACCTGCTCCACGTACAGCCCGCCCTGCGGCGCGTACAAACTGTGGAACAACAATCCTTCCTGCATGGGTGAGAGCGGATATATGTCTTCGATGCCGCGTCGCTGCTCGCCAATCACTGCCGCCAGTTCCGCTGCGTTCAACTGCGCAAGTGGAAAGTCTGATGGTGTGTAGCCGCCTGCTTCCGCACTCGCACAGTGCGCGATGATCCCGCGCAAGCTCTGCACGTACTCGCTCGCCAACGCTGCGATCGTCTCTTGCTCGTGTACCTGACTGCTGTAGCTCCAGCTCATTTGCAGCCGCCCGCCCGCGATCATCGCGTTGATTTCCACCAGGTAACGACGGTTTCCTGACTCGCTCCGGTAATTTCCACTCGACTCACTCGCCGCGCCGAACAGCGTCTCTTCATTCAGGACGCGATCGATCTGCCCGAGATAGTTGAAGCTCACTTCCGCCTGCGGCAACTCTTGCAAGCGCTTCCCGACTTCTTCACTCGCGAGGTAGCGCAGCACGCCATACCCAAGTCCCTGCCCAGGTATAGATCGCACTTGCTCCTTGACCTGCTTCACCACCTCGCCGAGTTTTTCACCGCCTGTCACTTCCAACAGCACCGGATAGATCGTCGTGAACCAGCCCACCGTCCGCGATACATCAACCCGCTCGCTGACGGGCACGCGCCCGTGTCCTTCAACGTCTACCAGCACCACTCCCGACTCACTCCACTGGCCCAACGCGACTGCCAACCCGCTCAGCAACACTTCATTGATCTGCGTGTGATAGATACCGGGCACTTCCTGTAGCAACGCTTCCGTCTCTTCACGGCTTAAGCTCTCCACCACTACTGCCGTGCTGTTCACAAGGTTCTCGCCCTCGTAATCTCGCGGAATGCTGCGCACCTGCTCGCGCTCTGCTCGCAGCCAGTACTCTGCCTGCGTTGCGACTTCTTCGCCGCTCGTGAATTCCGTCAACGCCTGCGACCACTGCTGGAACGAACTGCTCTTGGCCGGCAGTTGCACTGCCTCACCGGCTGCGAGGGCTCGATTAGCTTCCTGCAAGTCAGCCAGCAGGATGCGCCACGACACCCCATCCACCACCAGGTGATGACACGCCAACAGCAATCGTCCTGCTCGTCCCGCACCCAACTCGAAGTACACCACCCGCAGCAACGGTCCTTCGCTCAGGTTCAGACTCGCTTGCACTACCGATGCTTCTGCCTCGATCGCCGCACTCTGCTCACTCGCAGGCACTGCCGTCAGATCCATCGTGCTGAAAGTCATTGACTCTTCTGCTCTTCCGTGGAATTGACGCCAGCCTGATTCTGATCGCTCATAGCGCAGCCGCAGCGCATCGTGATGCAGCACTATCTGCCGCACTGCCTCGGCCAACACTTCCGGATCAACTGCCTGTCGCACTTCCAGCAGCAACGTTTGATTGAAGTGATGCGGGGCGTTCATTTCCTGTTCGAAGAACCAGTGCTGGATCGGAGTCAACGACACGGGACCCATCACCAATCCCTGTTCCGCCACCACCTCTGCTGCTGTGCCGGCAACCGCCGCAAGCAGCGCCACTGTCTGATGCTCGAAAAGATCCTTCGGCGATAACTGCAAACCTGCCTGATTCGCTCGCGCGATACTCTGAATGCTGAGAATCGAGTCGCCACCCAGCTCGAAGAAGTTGTCGTGGATGCCCACTCGCTCCACTCCCAACACTTCCGCCCAGATCCCTGCGAGCAACTCTTCCACTTCACTCCGCGGCGCCTCATATACACGGCTCTGTGTGAACTCCAACTCCGCTGCCGCCAGCGCCTTCCGATCCACTTTTCCATTGGCTGTCAGTGGCAGTTCCATCAGCTCCACAAACACGCTCGGGATCATGTACGCCGGCAGCTTCGTCTCCAGGTACGCGCGCAGCTCACTCACTTCCAACTCCGCTCCGGCGCGCGCCACTATGTATCCCACCAACCGCTTATCGCTTTCGCCTTCCGCCCGCACTACCACCACGCTCTCGCTGACCCCTTCATACCCAGCCAGCGCTTCTTCCACTTCTCCCAACTCAATGCGGTAACCACGCACCTTCACTTGATGATCTGCACGTCCTACAAACTCCAGCACTCCTTCAGCATTCCACCGCACTACATCGCCCGTGCGATACAACCGTTCACCCGCGCTCGTGCTAAACGGATTTGGCACAAACCGCTCGGCGGTCATTTCCGCACGGCCCACATAACCACGCGCCAACCCATCACCGCCCAAATACAACTCGCCTCGCACGCCTACCGGCACCGGCCGCAGTTGCTTGTCCAGCACATACGCTGTCGAGTTCGTGATCGGACGCCCGATCGGCACACTCTCTCCTACAACTATCTCGCCAGCACGCATCACATGACAGCAACTGAACGTCGTGTTCTCCGTTGGCCCATACCCGTTGATCAGCACGCGCTCTCCGCTTTCGCCGTCCAGCACTGCCTGCACTGCGCGCACGCCCAGCACATCGCCGCCGGCCAGCAGTTGCTTCACTTCACGCAAACTTTCCAACTGCTCCGCCGCCATCACCTGGAACAACCCGGCCGTCAGCCACATCGCGGTCACTTCGTGCCGCTTCATCGTCTGCGCTATCTCCGCCAGACTCGGCTGTCCGGCTGCCATTACGACTAGCCGCGCTCCGTTCAACAGCGCGCCCCAGATCTCAAACGTCGAGGCATCGAAACTCACTGGCGCCAGTTGCAGCACCACTTGCTCTTCGTCCAGCTTTACGTAGTTGCTCTCTTGCACCAGCCGTACTACGCCGCGATGCGGTACGGCCACGCCTTTCGGCTGTCCCGTCGAACCAGACGTGTAGATCACATAGCAGAGCGTCTCCGCATTCGCGCCACTCTCCGGCTCACCGGCTTCACTCGCAAACCAGTCGCTCAACTCAAGACACTCGATTCCATCGCTCACCGGCAACCGTTCGCGCAACTCTCTTTGCGTCAGCAGCACTTTCACGTCCGCATCTGAGAGCATGTACTCCAGCCGTTCTTGCGGATACTCCGCATCGAGAGGCAGGTACGCACCGCCGGCTTTCAAGATCCCCAGCAGTCCCACCACCATTGCCACACTGCGCTCGACACAGATCCCCACTACCACTTCCGGACCAACACCCAACGTTTGCAGTCGTCGTGCTACCCGGTTCGCGCGCTGGTCCAACTCGCCATAACTCACCTGCTCACCATCCGCGATCACTGCAATCGCTTCCGGTCGTCGTCGTGCCTGCTCCGCAAACAACTCATGAATACATGCTTCTCGTGCGTATTCACGCCGTGTCTCATTCCACTCCGTTATCACCTGCCGCTCTTCTTCAACATCGAGCATCCGCAGTTCGCCCACGCACTGCTCCGGATCCGTCACGATGCTCTCCAGCAGGTTCGTGAAGTGGCCCATCATCCGGCTGATCGTCGCTGCTTCAAACAGGTCAGTGCTGTACTCCACCAACGCTTGCAACCGCCCGTTCACCTCGCTCATCGACACCGTCAGATCACAGCGACAACTGCGGCTTTCAAACTCCACCGGCGCAAAACTCAATCCCGCGACTTCCCGTTTTTCCTGCGGCGCATTCTGCAGCGCAAACAGCACCTGGCACAGCGGCTGGTAGCTCAAACTCCGTTCCGGCTGCAACTCTTCCACCAACTGCTCAAAAGGCACATCCTGATGCGCGTATGCTCCCAGGCACACTTCGCGCACTTCCGTCACCAGCTCCGTGAACGATTCATCAGGCTTCACCCGCGCCCGCAGCACAAGCGTGTTCACGAAGAACCCGATCAGCCCCTCGATCTCACTCCGGTTCCGATTCGCGATCGGCGATCCCACCACCACATCGTCCGTACCGCTGTAACGGCTCATTAACGTTTGGAACGCTGCCAACAGCGTGATGAACAGCGTCGCTCCCTGCTCACGGCTCACCTGCTTCAACCGTTCACTCAACTCTTCACTCAGCGCGAACACTGCCGTGGCGCCACGATAGCTCTGCACCTTTGGCCGCGCGCGATCCGATGGCAACTCAAGCACCGCCGGTGCTCCACGCAACTGCTGCAGCCAGTAGTCCCGTTGCTCCGCCAGCACTTCGCCCTGCAACCACTCGCGCTGCCATACCGCGTAATCCGCATACTGAATCGGCAACTCTGGCAACGACGACGACTCTCCACGACTGTAGACGTCGTAAAGCGCGACCAACTCCTGCATCAGCACCGCCATGGACCAGCCGTCGCTAATGATGTGGTGCATCGTGAGTAGCAACACATGCTCACTCTCGCTAAGCCGCAGCACCTTTACTCGCAGTAACGGCCCACGATTCAAATCAAACGGCTCAGCCGCCTCGGCCGTCGCTCGCCGGTACACTTCCTGCTTCTGTTCTTCCTCCGCATATTGGCCCAGGTCGACCACCTCGAGTCGCAACTTACCTGCCGGTAGAATCTCCTGCACCGCATTGCCACCGCGCATCTTAAAGACTGTGCGCAACGCTTCATGACGGCGTGTGATTTCGGCAAAACTGCGTTCTAACGCTTCCAATTTCAGAGTGCCGGAAAGTCGAACCGCTGCCGAAATGTGATAAGCAGAGCTGAATGGCTCCAACTGGTCCAGGAACCACAATCGTTGTTGGGCGAACGAGAGCGGCAGCACCCTTTCGCGTCCCACCGGCACGAGCGGCGGCGCTTCCACCCGTAGCTCCTCTCGCATCGCTTGTTCGACTGCGTTCGCAAAGTCGCTCAGTTGCGGTGCTTCAAACAAACTGCGCAGCGGCAGTTCCAACGCGAACGTCTCGCGCACTCGCGAGATCACCTGCGTCGCCAGCAGTGAATGACCGCCGAGTTCGAAAAAGTTGTCGTGGATGCCGACTCGTTCTACTCCGAGTACACCGGCCCAAATCCCCGCCAGCATTCGCTCGACATCTGTGCGCGGCGCTTCGTACTCGCGCTTTCCTGACAACTCCAATTCCGCCGCCGCCAGCGCTTTCCGATCCACTTTTCCATTCGCCGTCAACGGCAGTTCCGTCAACTCCACAAACACGCTCGGGATCATGTACTCAGGCAGCTTCGTCTCCAGGTACGCCCGCAACTCACTCACTTCCAACTCCGCTTCCGTTGCCGCGACCACATAACCCACCAAACGCTTATCGCTATCACCTTCAGTCCGGACGATCACTACGCTCTCGCTGATGCCTTCATAGCCAGCCAACGCTTCTTCAACTTCGCCCAACTCGATCCGGTAACCACGCACCTTCACCTGGTGGTCAGCGCGGCCGATAAACTCCAGCACACCTTCTGCGTTCCAACGCACTACGTCGCCAGTCCGGTACAACCGCGTGCCTGCTTCCGTGCTGAACGGGTTGGGAATGAATCGCTGCGCCGTCAATGCCGAGGAGCCAATATATCCGCGCGCGAGTCCGTCACCGCCCAGATACAGCTCGCCACGCACACCGACCGGCACCGGTCGAAGTTGCTCGTCCAACACATAAGCTGTCGAGTTTGTGATCGGCTTGCCAATCGGCACCGTTACTCTGACTTCCTCACCCACATGCATCACGTGACAGCAACTGAACGTGGTGTTCTCCGTTGGCCCATACCCGTTGATCAGGACTCTATCTCCAGTTCCTTCCAACACAGCCTGCACCGCGCGCACACCCAGCACGTCACCGCCGGCCAGAAGCTGCTTTACTTCTCTCAAGCTCTCCAACTGTTCCGCCGCCATCACCTGGAACAAACCGGCCGTCAACCACATCGTGCTCACACCGTGCTCCCTCATAGTCGCCGCGATCTCTTCAAGACTCGGTTGACCGGCCTGCATCATCACCAGCCGCGCCCCATTCAGCAGCGCGCCCCAGATCTCAAATGTCGAGGCATCGAAACTCACCGGCGCCATTTGCAGCACCACTTGCTCTTCGTCCAGCTTCACGTAGTTGCTCTCTTGCACCAGCCGCACGACACCGCGATGCGGCACGGCCACACCTTTCGGTTGTCCCGTCGACCCAGACGTGTAGATCACATAGGCCAACGTCTGCGCACTCGCTCCACTCTCCGGTGCGTGACTACACTCCACTGCGCCCCAATCCTCGCCTAACTCCAAACACGTCACTTCAGCACTCACCGGCAGTCGCTCGCGCAACTCACCTTGCGTTAGCAGCACCTTCACGCCCGCATCCGCGAGCATGTACTCCAACCGCTCCTGCGGATACTCGGCATCCAACGGCAGGTACCCGCCACCGGCTTTCAGGATCCCCAGCAGTCCCACCACCATTGCCACACTGCGCTCGACACAGATCCCAACTACCACTTCCGGTCCGACACCGAGTTCCTGGAGCCGCCACGCAACCTGGTTCGCGCGCTGGTTCAGCTCCCCGTAACTCAACTGCTCCTGTTCGTGGATCACGGCCACTGCATCGGGTCGCCGCGCCGCCTGTTCCGCAAACAACTCATGAATACAGGCCTCGCGCCGATACTCGCGCCCAGTCTCATTCCATTCTTCAACCACCTGCCGTGCTTCCGAGGCACTCAGCATGCGCAGATCGCCGACTTGCTGTTGCGCACCATCGGCCATACTCACCAGCACCTGCTCCAGGTGGCTCAACACTCTCTTGATCGTCTCCGCGTCGTATCGCGGCTCTGCATATAGCGCTCGCAATATCAATCGCTCACCTGGGCCAATGAGCATTGTCAGCGGATAGTTGGTCCGCTCCATGGCCCACTCTTGCTCATACTTCACTTCAGAGTCACTAACACTCTCCTCGCCAGTCACCGCCGTCACCGGATAGTTCTCGAACGCCAGCAACGTTTCGAACAATCCCACACCGCGCTCTACTTCACTCCAACCCTGCACCTCTACCAACGGGCTGTATTCGTACTGCCTCATCTCCGCCTGCTCTACCTGCAGTCGCTGCAGCCACGTTCCCAACTGCACGCCACTCTCAACCTGCACTCGCAGCGGTAGTGTGTTGATGAACAAACCGATCATCTGCTCCACTCCAGCCAACTCCGCCGGCCGTCCCGACACTGTCACGCCATAGACCACATCCCGCTCGCCGCTATACCGGCTCAGCAACACTGCCCACGCTCCCTGCACCACCGTGTTGAGCGTCACCTGTTGATCTCGCGCCAGTGTCTCGAGCGCTTTCGTTGCTTCCGTACTCAGCTCCAGGTTCTGCTCGCCGTGCCTTCGCGTCTCATCGCTTCTGTCCGCTGACCCAACTGCCAGTTGCGTCGGGCTCTGGAAGCCTGCTAATCGCCGCCGCCAGTAGCTTTCCGCTGCTCCGAGATCCTGTTGCTGCAACCAGCCGATGTAGTCGCGATACGATCGCGTGCGCGGTAACTCAACAACCTGGTCCTGTCGATACCCTTCGTAAAACTGGAACACTTCCTGCAACAACAACGATATGCACCAGCCATCCAGCAGGATGTGATGGAAGCTCCACACGAACTGCCATTCACTCTCGCCCAATCGCACCACGGTCATCCGCATCAACGGCGCCTGGGTGAGCTCGAATCCACGGTCGCGATCCGCACTCAGGAACGCCTCGAGCTTTTCTGTCTGTTCCGCATCGCTCAGTCCGCGCCAATCCTGCGCTTCCCACGGCGACGCCGCTTGTTGTTGGACCACCTGCAACGGCCGTCGCAACCCTTCCCAACGGAAACTGCTGCGCAGGATGGCATGCCGCTCCTGCACTCGCTCCCATGCCGCTCGCAAGGCTTCAACGTCCAATGCACCTGTGAACAGGTTTTGCACCTGCTCCACGTACAGCCCGCCCTGCGGCGCATAAAGACTGTGGAACAACAATCCTTCCTGCATCGGTGAGAGCGGATAAACGTCTTCGATGCCTCGTCGCTGCTCGCCAACTACGGCCGCCAACTCTCCCGCGCTCAACTGCGCGAGCGGAAAGTCTGAAGGTGTATAGCCACCTGCTTCTGCACTCGCGCAATGCGCGATGATCTCTCGCAAACTCTGCACATAAGCCGCCGCCAATGCAGCGACCGTCTCGCGCTGGTGCACCTGTGCGCTGTAACTCCAACTCACTTGCAGCCGCCCGCCGACGGTCATCGCGTTGATCTCCAGCAGATAACGCCGGCTTCCTGTCTCGCTCCGATAGCTCCCGCTCGATTCACTCGCCGCTCCGAACAGCGTCTCTTCATTCAGGACGCGATCGATCTGCCCGAGATAGTTGAAGCTCACTTCCGCCTGCGGCAACTCTTGCAAGCCCTTCCCGACCTCTTCACTCGCGAGGTAGCGCAGCACGCCATACCCAAGTCCCTGCCCGGGTATAGATCGCACTTGCTCCTTGACCTGCTTCACCACCTCACCGAGTCCTTCACCGTCTGTCACTTCCAACAGCACCGGATAGATCGTCGTGAACCAGCCGACCGTCCGCGATACATCAACCCGCTCGCTGATCGGTTCGCGCCCGTGTCCTTCAACGTCTACCAGCACCACTCCCGATTCACTCCACTGGCCCAGCGCCAGTGCCAACCCGCTCAGCAGCACTTCATTGATCTGCGTGTGATAGATACCGGGCACTTCCTGTAGCAACGCTTCCGTCTCTTCACGGCTCAGGCTCTCCACCACTACTGCCGTGCTGTTCACAAGGTTCTCGCCGTCGTAATCGCGCGGAATGCCGCGTACCTGTTCGCGCTCTGCTCGCAGCCAGTACTCCGCCTGCGCCGCTACCTCTTCGCCGCTCGCATATTCCGTCAACGCCTGCGACCACTGCTGGAACGAACTGCTCTTGGCCGGCAGTTGCACTGCCTCACCGGCTGCGAGGGCTCGATAAGCTTCCTGCAAGTCAGCCAGCAGGATGCGCCACGACACGCCATCCACCACCAGGTGATGACACGCCAACAGCAATCGTCCTGCTCGTCCCGCACCCAGGTCGAAGTACACCACCCGCAGCAACGGCCCTGCACTCAGGTTCAAACTCGCCTGCACCGCCGATGCTTCTGCTTCGATCGCCGCTCCCTGCTCACTCCCAGCCACCGCACTCAGATCTATCGCGCTAAAGCTCAGTGACTCTTCCGCCGCTCCATGCAATTGTCGCCAGCCTGACGCTGAGTGCTCGAAACGCATCCTGAGCGCATCGTGATGCAGCACTATCTGCTGCACAGCTTCGCCCAGCAGTTCCGGCTCAATTGACTCACGTATTTCCAGCAACAACGTTTGATTGAAGTGATGCGGCTCGCTCAGCTCCTGCTCGAAGAACCAGTGTTGAATCGGCGTCAACGACACCGGGCCCATCACCAGTCCCTGCTCCGCTTCAACTTCAGTAACTGTTCCTGCAACTGCTGCGAGCTGCGCTATTGTCTGATGGTGAAAGATGTCTTTCGCCGAAAGCCGCAGGCCATTTCGATTGGCCCGCGCAATACTCTGAATGCTGAGAATCGAGTCGCCACCGAGTTCAAAGAAGTTGTCGTGGATGCCGACTTGCTCCAATCCCAACACCTCGGCCCAGATCCCCGACAACAGGGTTTCGACTTCCGTGCGCGGCGCTTCGTACTCTCGCGTCCCTGACAACTCCAACTCCGCTGCCGCAAGCGCCTTGCGGTCCACTTTTCCGTTGGCAGTCAACGGCAACTCCGTCAACTGCAAAAACACGCTCGGGATCATGTACTCAGGCAGCTTCGTCGCCAGGTACGCGCGCAACTCACTAACTTCCAACTCCACACCCGTTGCCGCCACCACATAACCGATTAAGCGCTTTTCACTTTCACCTTCACTCCGCACCACCACAGCGCTCTCGCTGATTCCTTCATAACCAGCCAGCGCTTCTTCTATCTCCCCCAACTCGATCCGGTAGCCACGCACTTTCACCTGCTGGTCTGCGCGCCCAATGAACTCCACCACTCCTTCAGCGTTCCAACGCACCACGTCGCCCGTGCGATACAAACGTTCCCCTGGCACCGTGCTGAACGGGTTCGGCACAAACCGCTCGGCGGTCAGTTCCGCACGGCCCACATATCCACGCGCCAACCCGTCGCCGCCCAAATACAACTCGCCTCGCACGCCTACCGGCACCGGCCGCAGTTGCTCATCCAGCACATACGCTGTCGAGTTCGTGATCGGTTTTCCAATCGGCACCGTTACTCTGACTTCCTCACCCGCGTGCATCACATGACAGCAACTGAACGTCGTGTTCTCTGTTGGTCCATAACCGTTGATCAGCACCCGCTCTCCACTCTCGCCGGCCAGCACTGCCTGCACTGCGCGCACGCCCAGCACATCGCCGCCAGCCAGCAGTTGCTTCACCTCACGCAAACTCTCCAACTGCTCTATCGCCATCACCTGAAACAACCCGGCCGTCAGCCACATCGTGCTCACTTCGTGCTGCTTCACTGTCTCCGCTATCTCCGCAAGGCTCGCCTGTCCGGCTGCCATTACGACTAGCCGCGCTCCGTTCAGCAGCGCGCCCCAGATCTCAAACGTCGAGGCATCGAAACTCACCGGCGCCATTTGCAGCACCACTTCCGTTTCATCCAGCTTCACGTAGTTGCTCTTTTGCACCAGCCGCACTACGCCACGATGCGGTACGGCCACGCCTTTCGGCTGTCCCGTCGAACCAGACGTGTAGATCACATAGCAGAGCGTCTCCGCACTCGCGCCGCTCTCCGGCTCACCGGCTTCACTCGCAAACCAATCACTCAACTCCAGACATTCGATACCGGCGCTCAACGGCAAGCGATCGCGCAACTCACTCTGCGTCAGCAGCACCTTCACACCTGCATCCGCGAGCATGTACTCCAACCGCTCTTGCGGATACTCCGCATCGAGGGGCAGGTACGCGCCGCCGGCTTTCAGGATCCCCAGCAGTCCAACCACCATTGCCACGCTGCGCTCGACACAGATCCCCACTACTACTTCCGGACCAACACCGAGTTGCTGCAGCCGCCGCGCTACCTGGTTCGCACGCTGGTCCAACTCGCTATAACTCACTTCCTCACCATCAGCGATCACTGCAATCGCGTCCGGTCGTCGACGCACCTGCTCTGCAAACACCTCATGAATGCAGGCCTCACGTGCATACTCACGCGCGGTGTCATTCCACTCCTCTACGACCTGCCGCTCTTCGTCAGCACTCAGCATCCGCAGCTCGCCCACTCGCTGTTCCGGATTCGCCACGATGCCCTCCAGCGCGGCGGATAAGAGGTTGATGAAGTGTCCTATGAAGCGCGTGATCGCGTCCCGGCTAAACCGCGAGTCATTAATAATGGCCCGCACCGAGAGTCGATCCTGTTCCTGACCAAAGATGAGCGTCAGAGGATTTCCGGTTTCCGGCAACTCGGAGTGCACGCCTGTGAAAACCATGGCGATATCAAAGAGTGGGCCGCTATTCGGAGAGTCCTTCAAGCTGAGATCTTGAAGCAGCAGCCTGAATGGATAATTCTGTCGCTCGTATGCTTCCAATAGAGTTTGGCGCATACTGACGAGTTGCTGCCGAAATGAGACTTGTGGGTCGACTTCGGTCACGATCGCCAGGGTATTGCCGGCCCCTGAACCGTCGCTATCTTTGAGGCTTGGACTGCCGATTACGACTCGGCCGTCGCCCGTGTACCTTTGCAGGCAGATGCTCATGGCCGTCATCAATACGGCATAGGTCAGGAACGGTCCACCAGCGGTCAACTGCGCCAGTCGCTGATAGACCTCACTGTTCAGACTAATCGACTCAGGATTGAACTCGGAAAGTTGAGGGTGGGCCCCGGCGGCGTCGAGATCGAGCTTTGAGGCCTCAACGACTGGAGTCAATCGGGCGATCCAGTAGTTGCGTTCGTCGACCAGGCCCTGATCAAAGATCACTCTGTTCGATTCAGTAATCTGTTGCATGAATCCTCGCTTATTTAGTCGAGTTAATCCGGGATTAATCTGCGTAATCTGTGGTGAGTCTTGCCTGTGAGAGAAGAGCGGCGATCAGAAAATGAAAGCCTCATTCGAGAAGACGTCGACAGAGTGGATCGGTATACCGAACGGTTTACTACTTTGATCGAATCGCGCACTCACCCTCAGATCTTCGAGTAAGCTAGCGGGTATCTCTTTTTGCTCGGGATTGATGAGTTTTTCTTTTACGATCGCGTTGAAGCATTTGAGGAAGGTCTTGACCTGGTCCATCGTCATTCCCTTCCGCTGAAGATAGAAGCAACTCCACTGCTCAAATCCGTGCTGCTGCAACCAAACTGAATTCTTCACATTAATGAACATTTGTTCCACCAGATCGCAGGCTGTCTGGTAGTCCATTGTGTTGTGACTCCAGTTGAATGCGGCGCCCTTGACTCCGTATTTGTCCTTTTCCTTCCAGATCGGAGTGACTGGATCCGCATACCACAATTGCGCTCTGAAGAAATCCGGCTTAGCTTCCTCGATCAAAGAGACTGACTCTGCGACCGTTTCCGGAGTCTCACCCGGGAAGCCGACAATGAAATTCGCATGGGTCGATACGCCGGCAGCTCTCAGTAAGGGAATGGCCTTCATGTAGTTGTGACGCCGGGAAGTCTTGTTCATGTTCTTCAGCATCGCATCGCTACCTGATTCGATTCCGAGGAAGACTCCCTCGCATCCCGCTTTTCCCATCAACTCGATAGTCTCTTCATCTCCGTGATCCGACCTGAAAAACGAGTTCCACTTAAAGCCGTAATTGTTTCGGATCATCATCCGGAGGATCTCTTTGAATCTCTCCTTCGGCACATTGAAAGTGTCGTCAATGAAAGTCAGCGTAGTGACTGTGCCCACGTCTCTGATCTTGTTGAATTCCTCTTCGACGAGATCGACGCCTGTGTACTTATATTTCCCGGCGCGCTGTGGAAAGCCACAGAAGGAGCAACTAAAAGGACACGACTTTGCGGTTCTGAGCGTGACAAACTCCGAGATCTCTTCCTTCGGGAACAAGCTGTAGTTCACTTTGTTCTCCTCCAGAGGATTCGATTCGATCGAAGCGGTGGTCAGCACATAGCCGTCACCGTCTTTGTATGCGATGTTGTCAACCTTATCGAGGCTGGTCTTGTTCTTGAGCGCCGTGATGGTGTTGACGAGGGCTCCCTCACCTTCCGAACTGATGACGTAAATGTCTGCTCCCAGATACTTGAACAGACGTTGCAAAGACTCGTCGTTGGTCAACTTCGGTTGGTTGTTGATGTATGGACCGCCGACGATGATCTTCGCGGTGTCGTTGTATTCTTTGATGAACGATACGATCTCCAGCACGGGATGCGGGGAGACGTACAGCGTCGTGGTCACGGCGATGGTCCGGATATTATTCTTTTCCAGCTTCTCCCTGAGCTTGTCTTTTTCCAGATGAAACAGATTGACGTAGTCGAAGGTAAAGCCCCGCTGTGCCAGGTAGCTGCCTAAGTAGGTTACGACCGGCCACATAAAATCTGCGTTATGGAAGGGCTTTGGTGGCGCCGGCTTATCCTCAGCATAGAAACGGTTCAAAATGTCCATGCTGCGATAAGGCTTCCCCTCGTATTCAATGAAAGCCATATTCAGATCTCGATAAGCGCCGGAATCATGGCCCATCGATTTGACCATCTGCACGTAGTCACCGAAGTCTGAGTCATTGAAGCCAATGATTAAACAGTCGATCATGACAACTCCTTACTGAAAATCGAATTGTTCAGACTTATAGGTTTGTAGCAGATGAGTGGGAGTAGCGAAGGCGGCGCTCTCTTCCGGGCTGAGGAGAGAAATCTCCATGACCCAGATGTCCGGTTCCTCCACCACCTGCTGCAATATGTTTTTGAAGTGACCCAGCATCCTGGTGATGGTGTCACGCTCGAACAGGTCTGCGTTGTAATTCAGCTTCACCTGCAACTCCTGGCTGGTATCGGTAAGAACGAAAGCGAGATCAAACATCGCTGTTCCAGGATTGAGGTCCAGGATGCGCAAAGACAGGTCTGAGAGGTTGTTGGATTGGACCAGCGCGTTTTGCAAAGAGAACACCACCTGGACTAATGGCTTGTTGTTTACTTCTCTTTCCGGTTGCAGCTCGTCAACCAGCTTCTCAAAAGGCACATCCTGGTGTGCATAGGCCTCAAGCGCCTGTTCTCGGACGCGTCGCAACAACTGTCTGAAGGTGGGTGTGCCGGCAAAGTTCGTGCGATAAATCAGCAGGTTCGAAAAAAACCCGATCAAAGCCTCAGTCTCTTTGCGATTGCGATTGGCAATTGGCGAGCCGATGATAATGTCTTCGTTCGCTGTGTACCGGTAAAGCAGAATTTTCAACCCTGTCAGTAAAGTCATAAAAAGCGTAACGGCTTCCCGGGCGCTGAGCGCTCTCAACTTTCGTGTCAGGTCAGCCGGTATGATCACTGACTCAACTGCGCCGTTATGAGTTGTGATTCCAAAGCGCGGATGATCGGTAATCAATGGTGCTGCAGGCAGAGCATCAGCCAACTGGCGGCGCCAATAACCCAACTGTTCATCCAACAACTCGCCGCTGAGCCACTGCCGCTGCCAAACCGCGTAATCTGCATATTGCACGGGCAACTCAGGCAAGTGCGATTCCTCATGCGCCAGAAAGCGCTCATACAACTGCCCCATCTCCTGCACCAGCACTCCCAGAGACCAGGCGTCGCTGACGATGTGATGCATTGTCATCAGGAGCACATGCTCGCTCTCGCTTAGCCGAAGCACCTTCACCCGCAATAATGGGCCCGTACTCAAGTCGAATAGCTCGGCAGCCTCGGCGGTCGCTCGTCGCTGCACTTCACGCTCGCGTTCTGCCGCCTCATACTCGCTCAGGTCGATGACCTCGAGCCGCCATGGCCCAGCCGGGAGAATCTGCTGCACCGCTCGATCGTCGCGCATCGGAAAGACAGTCCGCAGCCCCTCGTGGCGGCGTATGATCTCGGCAAAACTGCGCTCCAGCGCCGCTAAATCGAGATGGCCGCAAAGCTGAATCGCCGCGGGGATGTGATAAGCCGGGCTAAGCGGGTCCAACTGATGCAAAAACCATAGCCGCTGCTGGGCAAACGACAGCGGCAACCCTGACGCCCACTCTGACGCCCTGTCGACTCGCTCGATAGCGGGAGTAAGCTCGGATTGCCCGCCTCCCAGAGCGCCTTCGATCTGGCTGCTGAATTGTCTGAGCGTGGCAGCCTCGAAAAGGCTTCCAATTGGTAGCTCGACTTGAAGACTCTCTCGGACCCGGGAAATCACGCGTGTTGCCATCAGTGAGTGCCCGCCCAACTCGAAGAAGTTGTCCTCGACACCTACTCGTTCTACTCCCAGCACCTCACTCCAGATTCCCGACACCAACTCTTCCACCGCCGTCCGTGGCCCAACGTACTCGCCCGTTGACTCCATCTGCCCCGCGTTCGGCAGCGCTTTCCGATCCACTTTTCCATTGGCAGTCAGTGGCAGCGACTCCAACTCCACTATCACTCCAGGAATCATGTAGCCAGGTAAATGCTCGCCCAGGTACGCGCGCAGCTCATTTACGTCAATCGCCGTTCCCTCGGCCGCCACCACATACCCAACCAACTGCTCCTCTCTCACTACCACTACGCTCTCCCGGATCGACTCATGTCGCACCAGGGCTTCCTCCACTTCGCCCAACTCGATCCGATAACCGCGCACTTTTACCTGATGGTCCAACCGTCCGAAGTATTCCAACCGCCCCTCTGCGCCATACCGCACCTCGTCTCCCGTCCGGTACAGCCGCTCGCCACTTCGACCACTCACGCCGTCCGGCACAAACCGCTCGGCAGTCAGTTCCGCGCGTCCCCAATACCCCCGTGCCAATCCCTCGCCGCCCAGATACAGCTCCCCGCGCACTCCCACCGGCACTACCTGCTGCTCATCATCCAGCACATAGCCTCGGGTGTTTGCTATCGGTCTTCCGATCCGCACCGCGCCAGCTTCGTCTCGCGCCACTCGCTCCCAGGTCGAGTACGTCGTGTCTTCTGTTGGTCCATACAGGTTGTTGACCTCTTGCACCTGCGCCCGTGTGTATATCTCTTCCACCAGGCTCCGGCTCAACGCTTCACCCGCAAGATTCACCACTCGCACTGACTCCGGCACACTCCCGCTGCGCACCAACTCCCGCATCGCACTCGGCACCGTGTTGATCAACCGCACCTGCTCCCGCTGCGCCAGCTCCGGCAGTTGCAGGGCATTGGCAGCCACGATCA
>JBIOVO010000195.1:0-4852 GCA_044867735.1 Pyrinomonadaceae bacterium
AACCACAAAGACACAAAGACACGAAGTCATTTTAAAAAACTTCGTGTCTTTGTGTCTTTGTGGTGAAGAACTCCTCCGTCTTCACAACAACTCTTTCACGTTCTCTGTCGGGCGGCCGAGCACCGCACGATCGCCGCGTTCGACGATCGGGCGTTGCAGCAAGTCAGGATGCTCGATCATCAACCCGATCAACTCGCTGTCGCTGAATTTATCTTCAGCTAACCCAAGCTCTTTGTAGATTGGCTCACCTTTTCGCAGCAGGTCTCGCGGTTTCAGATTCATCTTGCGAATCAGTTCCGTGAGTTTCTTCCGGCTTAACGGCGCCGTGTAATAGTTAACTTTCTCAAACGAAATGCCGCTCTCACGGAGCAGTTTGTCCATCTCGCGACACTTCGTTCACGTCGGCTTTTCGTAAACAGTAATCTTGTCAGCCATCTCTTACGGAAAAATCCCCCTCACACTCGTAGCTTCCACAACTCTGCCCACCGCGAGTATATAAGCTCCGGTTCGCATGTCGGTATTGTAGTGTTGCGCAGTTTCGTGCACGGACTTAAACGCAGTGTTAATCGTCTGCTCGAGCGTTTCGTTGATCTGGCGCTCCGACCAGAAGAACGAATACTGATCCTGCACCCACTCATAGTAACTGACTGTCACGCCGCCCGCATTCGCAAGAATATCAGGCACCAAAAACACACCTTCATCGTCAAGCACACGATCGGCGCCGGGCGTCGTCGGACCATTCGCAAGCTCCGCAATGATCTTCGCTTTAACTTTACCGACATTGGTAAGCGTGATCGCGTTTTCGAGCGCCGACGGCAATAGAATGTCGCAATCGACAGCGATCATGTCTTCGGGATCCATCTCTTTAGCGCCGCGCAGTCCGGCCAAAGATTTCGTTTCCGCTTTGTGTCTCAAGGCTTCAGCGACGTCGATGCCACTCTCGGTATAGACTCCTGCTTTCGAGTCACACGCGGCGACAACCTTCGCGCCATCCTCCGCCACCAACCGCGCGATATTCGCGCCTGCGTTTCCGAAACCGTGAACCGCGACGCGTGCGCCCTTCAAACTGATCCCCTTCACCCGGCAGGCTTCACGCAACGCGTAGAGACATCCGCGCGCCGTTGCTTCCGCGCGTCCCTGCGAACCTCCGAGCGAGATCGGTTTTCCGGTAACAACACCGAGTTCGGTGTGTCCGCGAACCATCGAGATCGTGTCCATGATCCAAGCCATTGTCTGTTCATCTGTGTAGACGTCAGGCGCGGGGATATCTCGATCTGGTCCGATGATCGGAGCTATCTCGAAAGCGTAGCGTCGTGTCAGCCGTTCGAGTTCGTTTCGTGAAAGGCTCTTGGGATCGCAAATGACGCCGCCTTTACCGCCGCCATATGGAATACCGACGGTGGCGCACTTCCACGTCATCCACGAAGCAAGTGCTTTAACTTCGTCAAGCGAAACGTTTGGGTGATAACGAATGCCTCCCTTCGCCGGCCCACGCGCGATGTTGTGTTGCACGCGGAAACCTTCAAATACCTGCACGTCGCCGCCATCCATCTTCACCGGAATCGAGACAATGAGTTGCCGTTTGGCATTCTCCAACACGCGCCGCATCGACGGCGCGAGTTCCAAGTAATCTGCTGCCCGATTGAACTGCTGCTTAGCGATTTCGAATGGATTGAGTTCTTCCTTGAACGCTTTTTGGGTCGCCATGCAAAGGCTCCTGGAAAGTGTGGGACTCGGAGAGCAGTGTTAATGCTAAGGAAGTTTGGTGCGGTATGGCAAGTTGCGCTTTGAGCTTGGTCTTTGTTCATGGTCTTTGGTTTTGGGCTTTGCTGAAATTCGAGGGTCTACCAAAACCAAAAACCAAAGAAGAAAGCTCCCACTTATTGGAACCCTCTCGCCACCAGCGGTGTCTAATGGGCCGAGTAAGCTCCCACGACCCGAAGGCACCGGCAACTGAGCGGAGGAACTCGATGTTTAATAACTTGATTGAATCCAGTTCGCATAAAAAGGAGTTCAAGCGACGTGGATCGTTTTTACTGTTTACGACTGCCACTTACCTTGTCTTCTTTGCGATTGCCGGTGTCGTGAGTATCTATGCGTACGACGCGCACCTTCAACAACAAAGCACGGAGCTCGAACTTATCGGCATGGTCCCGGTGGAGCCGCTGCCAGCCAACGATCCTGAACCACCCAAAAACACAATTCGCCAGGCTTCGCCCTCAGACGCTACACCGCCGCGCTCGACGCGCATAGATCTGATTTCCAGCACTTCAGATCCGACACTCGTTCCGAAAGAACCCGGCACGACACCCGTCACTATTCCACCGGCGCGCTGGGACTCAGAGAGGGGACCTGCGAACGCCGATCCTCCAGCTTCGTTTGCAAGCGGTCGCGGCGTTCCCGGAGCAACTGGAACGGGACCGGTTGTAGAGATGCCTGAACCTCCACCAGCGGCGGTGACGCCAACACCTGTTCCGGTCAAGGTGCTGAGAATCTCGGTTGTGTTGAATGGCCAGGCTACTTCTTTGCCGAAGCCGGCTTATCCGCCAATCGCGAGACAGATTCGCCAACAGGGGACAGTGGCCGTGCAGGTGATGATCGATGAATTCGGGAAGGTAATCTCAGTGAAGGCGACTTCCGGTCCGCCACTACTTACCTCCGCAGCCGAAAAGGCCGCGTGGCAAGCAACGTTTTCACCGACGAAGATCGGCGATCAGCCGGTGAAAGTGCAGGGAACGATTACTTACAACTTTGTGCTGAACTAACGAATTCCTGCCAAAGCAAAGAGGTACGGAAAGCTGAACACTTCCGTACCTCTCCCGCCAGTTACCTGACCGATTTACCACGAAGACACAAAGTCACAAAGTTAATAATGATTTTTGTGTCTTAGTGTCTTTGTGGTTCAAAATCTTTGCAGATGGTCCTCACCCAGCCCGCGATCTCATCCATCGCCGCTTCGTAAATCTTCTCCTGTGGCATGCCGAACTTCTTCGGCGCCTTGAATGAATGATCGCCGCCTTCGATCGCGTAAACCTTCGCCGCCGGACGAAGATCTTTGATGTGAGGTTGGATCTCTTCAGGCGACCCGAGGGCGTCGCGCGTGCCCTGAACAAACAACATCGGCTTACCAACGTGCCCGAGATGCTCGACGCGGAGCTTCGCGTTTTGACCCGGCGGGTGAAGTGGGTAACCGAGGAACACCAGGCCCGCAACCTCACTGTCAAACGGTGGTTTGTCTTCCGTGCCGATCACCTGTGACGCGATCCGGCCACCCATCGACTTGCCACCGACCACCAGCCGGTTGTTCTTCAGTTTCTTATGGTTCAGCGCAGCTTCGATCACCGCTCTGAAACAAGCTTCCAACTTCGGCTTCTGATCAGGAACTGAACGTCCCTGTTCCATGTACACAAAGTTGAAAGTCATCACATCCAGTCCGCGTTCGGCCAGGCCCTTCGCAAACATGCGCATGAAACCACTCGCCTGATTTGCGCCTGCACCGTGTCCCAACACCGCTGTTAATCCGGCGCGGATCTTCTTGGCGGCTTGATAGATAACCGCCGTCACCGTTTCTTTGTCATTGACTGTAACAGTCAGCTCTTCGGCTTCGTCTGCCATGGTTGATTATCTAAACTTCTTTCGCGAGCATTGCGAGCGCATCCTGCAACTCGTTCTTAAATCTGTTCGATACTCCTGCCTGGACGTTTGGAGAACTCTTCGAGAAATACGCCAGATTGCCGTCCGCCTTCTTGCGTCCGCGCTCGGCGTAGATCGCGCGAATCAAGAGTTCATCGTACTTCGGATCAGTTTTCGGACAATTAACGTTGCCACACGCGCGGTGAACGATCGGCGTTGCGCCACCGTGCTGCACCGCGGTGGACCACACTGCGTCCTGCACGGCGCGGCAGCGACTGTTCACATCGAGGGCGTCATCGGTCAGGATCTTCGCCACGAGCAGATCGTAGTGAGTCTTCTTGATATAGGCATGCTGCGCTTCCTGAAAAGCATCAGTTTCTTCGGCGGCAATCTTCTTCCACATTGCGGTAAAGGCGGCTGTCCCAGCAGCAAGATTCGCAAAATTGCCGGCCCAGCGAAATCCTGCCTGCGTTACAAAACGAGTCGGCACTCCCATCTTCGTTGCCATCTGATAAGAACCGTAAGAAACACCGCCGGGATCTCCGGCGCCGGTCGAGACTGTGCCGGGTCCACGGCCGCCGGTTTCATACTTCGCAGAGAGTTGTCCGAGCGTGTCCGCGAGGGCTTTTCCAAGTGCGCCCGCAGCGGTGTTGGGGACGATGCTCGGCAGTGGTTTGGTGTTGTCGGTCGAACCCTCCGGCACGCCTGCGCCGTTCGGGAGATTAAGTACATCACCGACTTTGATCTTGTTGGGATCTTTTACCTGGGGGTTAGCCTGGAGCAACTGCGCGAGCGTGATCCCATTGCGCGACGCGATTTTAGAGAGTGTGTCACCGGGCTTTATCGTATAGGTCACTTGAGGAACCTCCTTAGATAGCGGGCCTTACCTGGTCATATGAAAACGGGTCTTAAACGAACTTGGGTGAGAGATGCGAATAGTATTAGACGCCTTGACGCCGCGTCAATAATTCCGCCTCAGATAGCTTTGCACAAAAAGTCGTCGATAGTCCTTTTAGCCTGCGTAGCAGGCGAAAGCATAAAGCCTGGGGCGCAAGCCCCAGGATCGTTTAACCAGCACGCAACAGCCCGTGAAAACGGGCGACAGCGCAACGATTTGTGCAGCTTTCACCCGCTGCGCGGGCTCCGATCTTTATCTAATCTTGTTTCCTGGGGCTCACGCCCCAGGCTTTACGCACACGCCTGCTTCGCAGGCTAAACC
>JBIOVO010000196.1:0-5539 GCA_044867735.1 Pyrinomonadaceae bacterium
AATTGATGTAACGCAGAGGACGCAGAGGGCCGCAAAGATCGCAAAGAAGGTGTCTTTTGCGTACTAGACCTGAACAATAGGCGCCACTCGCTCGGTCAGACCCTTGAAACCAACGAAGCCCGGTAATAGCTCGATGCGGCTTCCGATCTTTCGATCAAATAAATCCAGCCCTTCCTTGCCGGGCCACAGCGTTGCCATCACGTAATTCGCTTCGCCCTCGGGTTTTGCGCCCTGGCCCACCGGTTTCCAGAACTTTCCAATGATGAATCTCGCCAGGTTTCTCGAAAACTCCGTCTCACGAAGCTTGACGCGCGCCACGTTCCAGTAAAAGCTCGAGTGGATCGACTCTTCCTGCACGATCCCGATCAGCAGTTGCTTCAACACAGGATTCCCCGCCAGCTCTGAGAGACGTCGATAAGCATTCATCGCCGTGATCTCATTGATCGCGCCCCAAACCATGTGCGCGCCGTGAAAATATTTTCCGAACGGCCTTGACGCATGGTCCACCAGGTAACTTCCGATCTTGTAGAGTCTTGGGATCTTTCGGGTGGCTTCGGCCTGCCAGTTTTTTCCGGTCGCGACTCCAGCTTCTTCAAGAAATCGATTCAGGAGGTTGCCGTGATGAAGTTCCTCGATACTCCAGCGATCCATGAATTTTCTGATCACCGGATCTTTTCCGGTCGGCGTGCGTCTAAGCTCCTGATAGTACATATCCGTGAAGTACTCGATGTCGCGCATGTAGATGAGCACGGGAACAAACGCCGGATTGAGCGGGTAGTCCTTGATCTCCTTCCAGCGAATGCTGCTCACGTACTCCTTTGAAAGGGCACGCGGCTGCCGTTCATACCAGTCAAGTACCTCTTTATCGGTTTCGAACACAGGGGACCTCCGACAGTTAATAGTCGACTATTCTACGATCTCTTACGTCAAAATGGATTTTTTCGCCGCTGATTACTAATTTCAGAAAACTAACCCAGGTTCGAGCTAGGGAAGAAAGCATGAGGTCAACCCTTCTGAGGCCCTCGTCCCGGTCGCCGCAGGATAGACCTAAACCTTGCCGGATGTCGAGATCTACTTGCTGAGTTCTGGGTTTTGTTATCTACTTTTCGGCATGACACAGCTCTCACACGTGGACGAGCAAGGCCGCGTTCGCATGGTTGATACTGGCAACAAAGCGATCTCTGCGCGACGTGCCGTGGCGTCGGCGCGCGTTTTGATGAGCGCCGAGACGGTTGCAGCACTACGCGAACATCGCACACCGAAGGGCGACCCGCTCGAAGCCGCGCGACTCGCGGGAATCATGGCGGCAAAACGGACGGCGGATCTGATTCCGCTCTGTCATCCGCTGCCGCTGACACACGTTGATATTCAGGCGCAGGTCGAGGAAAGCGGTGTTTCACTACAAGCCGAGGTATCGACGAACGCGCAAACAGGCGTGGAAATGGAGGCGCTGACGGCGGTCTCGGTGGCGGCGCTGACCATTTACGACATGTGTAAAGCGCTGGAAAAGGGGATCACGATTACCGATATTCGCCTGGAGTCAAAGACAGGTGGCAAATCCGGGGACTATCAGCGGGTTTTTAACCACAAAGACACAAAGACACAAAGACATAAGAAATAAACCCTTTGTGTCTTGGTGTCTTTGTGGTTGGAAAGTCTGGTTCGGGAACCTCCCAACCGGATTGTGCGTTATTCATCCCGACCTTTCAGTTTTTGCCCAACCGGCATAAAATGAGGCCACACAATTCCGCCCGAGTGACCGGAGAGTTGAAATGAAATTAAGGCTTTCACAAGACGCGCGACCCCAGGCAATGACCCTACTTATCGCAGCCGCCGTCTCACTGCTGCTTTGGTTCATCCCTTACCTGGACTTTCTCAGCTATCCTTTCCGGATTTTCGTGACTTTCATCCATGAAGGCGGCCACGCGCTCGCGGCGTTGCTGACCGGCAACTCGGTCGCAAGCCTGAGTGTGGCGACGAACGCGAGTGGCGAAACCTACACGACCCACGGTGGGCTCATCTCGCAGGTCTTCATCTCGAGCTCAGGTTATCTCGGTGCGATGGCGTTCGGCGCTTTGCTGCTGGTGCTGATTCGCAAGGCAGTCTCTCCGCGTATCATCTTGCTCTCGTGCGGCATTCTCATTTTTGGCATGACGATGATCTTCGGGTTCATCAAGCCGGTCTTTAACGTAAGCATGTGGTCGGGAATTCCGTTCACACTGCTGGCTGGAACGCTCATCACCGCTGGTCTCGTTTTGGTCGCACGGTTCGCGAGTTTGCGCGTCGCGACTTTCTTCACGAGTTTTCTGGCAGTGCAATGTGTGCTGAATGCGCTCTACGATCTCAAGACAGTTTTCTTCCTGGCAACGCCGTTCTCATTCGGCGCTCAAACGGATGCGGTTAACATGGCTAACGCGACCGGGATTCCCGCGATTCTCTGGACGCTGGTTTGGATCGTGATCGCGCTGGGAATTCTGTGGTTTGCGATGAGGCTTTATGTTGCCGGACGCGACAAGGGTTTCCAACCTGATCTTCCGTTCGAAGACGCGCCAACCGTTTAAGTTTTAAACCACAAAGACACAAAGCTAAATAAAAAAACTTTGTGCCTTAGTGTCTTTGTGGTTAAAACTCGTAGCGATAGCGCAGTGTTACGCCACGCCCGGCGCCGTCGATTCCCCAGCTAATTCCGCGATACGACTTATCGAAGACATTTTCGAAGTCGACGAACAGCTCTGACTTCTCACCGAACTTAACTGCGCCACGCACTCCAACCAAGCCATAACCCGCCAGATACGGATGGGTCGGCACGACCGTGTCGTTGTTAACGACGCGCACGCCGTTGATCGTAGCGCCGATCGGCAACAGCCTGTTTTGGACTTGCGCGAGAGTCTCGCCCGTCGGGATCAGAATGCCGCCTGCCGAACCGCAACCGGTTGCACCAGGCGTCGTCAGTCCACGAACACAAGCACCGCGACGGAAGAAGTTCTGGATGTTAGCGCGCGAACGTCCACCGCCCGTTCTGCGGTCAACCAGATCGAGTGATGAAAGGCGATTCTGGCGGCCCGTCATTACCGAATAGCCTTCAACGTAGAAACGAGAACGGGGTTGATAACGCAGACTCACAAAACCGGTCGCCGGTGGAATACCGCCCTCAACGTTTGGCGGCAGACCGTTGAGCAAGCTGTGCGCGCGAATGTAAGTGAAGTTGCCGGTGGCGCTCCATTGATCGGTGAAACGTCCTCGGCCATTTAGCTCGACGCCACTGAAACGAGCATCGTCGAAGTTCACTCGCACCAGCACCGGGCTCGTGGGCGCGAGCGCTACAAACACCAGTCCGTTAGCGTTCTGCGCGATGATCTGCTCGCTGCCGAGGAAAGTTCCGGTTGCACCTGCGGGAAGCACGAGGGCCTGATCGAAATAGACGTCTTTGAGCTTCGTAGTGAAACCGGTGATGTCACCGCTGAAACGGCGACTCGTATAACGGAAACTCAGGTCAAAACTATCGCTGTACTCCGGTTCGAGTTCGGTAACTGGAATTCCGGTTGAAACAGCATCAGCACCGGCAGACGTGCCGATGAAACCGTTGCGCTGGGCAGCCGTGGTTGCGTCAACTTCAAACCCGGTTCCAACCAGTCCGATGATTCCGAGGTCGGTTGTATTCGGAGCACGAAAGCCGCGTGTGTACTTGAAGGCGATATCGAAACCGCCGGAAACATTGACGACCGCGCCGACGCGTCCTGACAACGCACCGAAACGCGCGGTATCGTCCGGAAACAGCGGCGCGCCGCCGGGTCCGAGTTCGGCGTTGGCCGCGCGTGATTCGTACGAGGCGACGCTGTAACGCAACGCGGCGTTGATTCGCAGGCGATCCGGAATCGCGGTGAAGTTATTCTGGGCAAAGAAACCGTAAGACAGATAACGGGCCCCATTTGGTATGCGGGGACGTGAGTTGCTCGTTATTGTGGTGACGGGATCGAAAGTGAATGCGGGAGCTGTGATCTTGTCGCGGTAAACATCGGCGCCGAACAGAAACGTGTTGCGATCGCCGATCTGCTTGTCGAGATAAAAGTTGAAACCCAGGACGTTGGTGCGTTCGCGCTGGTTCGTGATCGCGCCGACCGGATTTCCCTGTCCACCCTGATTGATTCGCTCTTCGCGCTGGCCGTTGTAAGAAAAGGTGAACGAGCCGTTGTCGAAGAAGGCGAGATTCTGCCGGAAGAGCCTCGCGTAAAAAGTGTCGGTCATCAGATTGCGCAAGTCGGCGATGTTGTTGCCATCGCCGCCTAGCAACTGATCGTAGCGTTTGGGGTTGTCTTGTTGATTGCGTGCGTAACTGAAGAGTAGTTGTGTGTTGTCGTCGAGATTGAAGTTTGAACGGATGAGGCCGCCGTATTGCGTGAACCCGGTGTCGGGCAGTCGTGTGCCGAAGACGTCCGAAGGAAGTCCGAGAAAACGAGTAACTGCGGCGTGATGCTCCAGACCCTCCGCAGGCCGCAGCGTGCTGATGCGACGCGCATTCATGTTCAGCAACAAGCCGTAGCGGCTCGTTCCATAGCTCACGAGCGCATTGCCGCCGCCGCCATTTGTGGGCGACGTGTAGAACAAATTCGCGTGGCCGTGCCATTCATCCTGCGGTCCACCATATTTAGGCGCCTGTGAGATGAAATTGACCACGCCTCCATGAACGTCCGAACCGTACTGCGAACTGTTTGGACCACGCAGAACTTCAACCGTCTCCAGGCTCGATGGCTCGATCAAACTGAAGAACGTTCCGACACCACCACGTTGTGCGCTGGTGGTGTAACGAACCCCATCGACGTAGACAGCGACGTTTCTTCCGGTCAAACCGCGAACAAAAACCGCGCTGAGCGACGGACTCGTGCGTTGCAAATTAACGCCCGGCTCTTCATCGACCACCTGGGCGACCACTTCCGGCGCCCGCTCAATGATCTTTCGTTCCGGGATGACGTTGACTTGCGTTTCGACCTGGCGTTTATCGGCTACCAGACCTGCTTCGGCAGTGATCGTGACAGATTCAGCAAGGGGAACGAGTTCAAGGACCACTCCGACTTCGGTGGTGTTTCCCTGCGTGACCTGAACGGCTGATCGATGACGAATGAAGCCCGTGCCTTCCACGTTGAGTTGGTAAGAGCCGGGCGGAATATTCTCGAGGACAAAGTGACCTTCAGCGTCAGTGACGGTAGCGCGGACCGTGGCCTGATTGGTGTGAAGGAGTGAAACCGCGGCGCCGCTCACGGTTGCGCCGTCAGGATCCTTGACGGTCCCCGTAACTTTTCCGGTTGCCTCCTCGCCCAAGGCCGCGAATGATGCAACACACGCGAGGACAGTGAAGATCACTGCTGAGAATAGTTTTTTCATAAGCAAGAAAGGTTAGAGGTTTAGAGAACTATGACTGAAAATACGAAGGTAGGACTGTATCGTCAGGACGAAACTACTACCAGCCGTCGTAAACGTTGGAGTGCGGGAATAGTACAGGTCAGGAAGAGGGGCTTGCCCCCGCCGTTGGATGAATTTAGCC
>JBIOVO010000197.1:0-5494 GCA_044867735.1 Pyrinomonadaceae bacterium
GATTGATGAACGGACAAGCTAGAGCTTTGATCGAGTCCATGCCTAACGACATCGGGACTGAGGCGGTAGGTCCGCTCAGTTTCGACGAAGCGTTTACCCTCCATCACCGCGCCGTTTTTCGGACGGCAAGAGCTGTAGTTCGCGATTCGGCCATCGCCGAAGACGTGACGCAGGAGGTGTTTTTACGTCTATATCGCAATCTCGACTCCACGCCTGGTGAGGATTTATTGCGGGCGTGGCTTCTCCGCGTGACTCTGAACGTGGCGCGAAACACCTTGCGGGGTCAAAGCCGCTCGATGGTTCGCGATAACGAGTATCACAAGAGCACGGCGGAGGACGGCTTTTTTGTCGATGCACCGGAAGAGGACTACGAACGCCGAATGGCGATCGAAGAGGCACGCCGGGCCTTAGACAAAATCAAGGAGCCGATGAGAAGTTGCCTGCTGCTGAAACAGCAGGGACTCTCCTACCGCGAGATCGCTGTCAGTTTGTCGCTTAAAGAGACGAACATCGGCAGTTTGGTAGCTCGCGGTCGCAAAGAGTTTGCGAGGGTTTACGGGAAGATCGGAGGCAAACGATGACACGGTGTTTGGACGAGGCAAAGCTGCAAAGCTATTTCGACGGGGAGCTTTCCATCGATGCGATGGAGAGCGTGACGTCGCACCTGGCTTCTTGCGTAACCTGTGCAGCTGCGGCGCGCGAGGTGGAGCAGGAATCAGCGCTTTTTATGGAAGCTTTGTCCGGGGAATTTGACGCGAGCGTACCCACAGAACGTTTGCGAGAGCGGATCGATTTGGCAGTGCTTGGTGAGCGCGTAGCGGTCGCACAATCAACCCAAAGAGCCAGCGGTCTGGCAGCCTTCTTTTCCGGTCTTTTTAACTTCGGCACACAGCGAACTCTCGGTTATGCGAGTCTGGCGGTAGTGTTGGCTTTCGCCGCGATCATTGGCGTGACGATGATGAAGAGTTCGGATCAATCGGATCCGGTTGCCTCGAATTCGCCGGCGCCGCCAAAGGTTGAAGACCCTGGGCAAGCGCCGACGACAGGTGGTGAGAATCAATCAAGCCAGGTTGCAAATAACAAAAAGCCAGGCGCGGTTACTCCGAAACCCAGCCAGGCTGCGCAAGAAACGGCGAAAGTAAGAGTTCCTCCGAAAACCGCTCCCGTAAAGCTCATCCCCGGTGAGCGTTCCTATTTACAGACCATCGCTCGACTTGATACCACTATCAAGTCAGAAAAGCAGCCGATGCGACCATCACTGCGCGCAGAGTACGAACGTAATCTGGCTGTTGTTGATCGCGCCATTCAAGCTACTCGGAGTGCGGCGAAGAGTAACCCAAATGATCCCGACGCGGCCGATTTCATGTTTAAGGCTTACCAAAGCAAAGTCGACCTGCTCAATACGATAGCGGACGCACGTCTTGGAGGAGGCCGCGGACACTGAAAGGGCCCGGTTTAATAAGTTGACAATGAAGTTGTTCGCCGTTTCCGCGATAGCCGGCCTCATTATCTCTCTGGCAGGTTCAACTCCCGCTCGCGACGAAAAAAAACTTAGCAATTCAGGGGAAAAGGTCGAAAGATCCTACCCGGTCGATTCGCAACCGACGGTAACTCTCTGCGTCGCATCCGGCGAGCTTACCGTTCGCGGATGGGATAAGAGTGAGATTCGCGTTCGTTCGATGAGCGAAGTGAAGATCGACTTTCGCCGCATCGACAAGACCAAGGACACATCGAAGCCCGCCAGCCGTGTTGACGTGATGGTTTATGACCGAACTGTCGACGTGAATCCGAAGAAGGATTGCCAGGCTTTTGCGGATGTGGAGATGGAAGTGCCGCTGGCCGCCACGGTTCAGGTGCAAACCAGAGATGGCGACATCACGATCACGGGCGTGGCAGGAGCTTATGCCGGTTCACAAAATGGCGACATAACCATCGAGCGCGTTACGAAACTGGTCGAGGCCGGAAGTGTGGGCGGCAGCATTTACCTGAAGGATTCAAGCGGACGCATCAATCTGAGCTCAGCCGGCGGAGGCGTCGAGGCTGTTAACGTTCGCTCAGGAGGCGATGACGATACCTTTGAGGTCGGTACCGTAAGCGGCGACATCCTTCTGGATCGAGTCGGAAACCCCAAGGTCAACGCAAAAACTGTTAACGGAACCATGACCATGTCGGGCCCGCTGGCGAAATCAGGAAGTTACGGTTTTACGAACATGGCCGGCGACATCGTAATCGCGATGCCGCATGATGCGTCATTTCAACTGAATGCGAAGGTTTCCGACAAGCACGACATAGTTTCCGATTTCAAACTTACCTATAAGAGCGAACCTGCTCCACCGGCGCCGGTTTCGAGCCCTTCGCCGCCCAAGGCCCCCGCAGCAAAAGGGCCGGGTGCCAAGGGTGGACCCGTGGTGGTAGTGGTGAAGCCAACGATCGTTTCCCCCTACGGTCTGCGGAGGGTCAATGCGGTTTGCGGGTCAGGGGATGCAACGATTTCGGTCGCTTCGTTCGGTGGAACTGTGCGGCTCAAGAAGATTTAGAGTCTTCGCCGAGGACGCTGAGAGATCGAGGCACTAAGCTGATTAACAGTCAACTTAGTGCCTTTGTGTCTTTGTGGTTCAAAATCCCACAAAATGCGCCACTTTTCACGAGAAATTTATTGCCACAACCCCCGCAAGGCCGGTGTCTTGAATATAGAGCAACGCAGAAGGGCCGGGGGCGGTCGGAACTAGCTAACTTCAGAACTGACGGCTCTCGGTCCTAAAAATAAGGCGGGTACGGGACATGAATGACAAAGGTCAAAGCAAAAACTCGAGTCACCTGGTAATTCTGCTTCTGGTTATTGGCCTCGTGGCGTTTTCGAGCGCGATGAAAGACCTGAGTCAGCTTCATCAGTTCGCACGGGAAGCGAGCGATTTAGTCGCCTCCTGGTCACATCGAGAGACCCCAACTGAAATCCCGTCGCATGTGGTTAAGGTCGAGACCTGCGAGATCAATAAAACTCTGGAACAGTCGATCCCAACCGTTGAACTCCCCTGGCTATCTGATATTGCAGAAGAGAAGGTGATTGAGGTAGAAGAAGTCGAAGTACCACAAGCGCCGGAGCGGGTGAAGCGAAGCAGAGTGCAGGTTCTAAGACCCGGCAGAATTCCGAAAGTTGATTTCGATCCGGTGAAACTCGAAGTTAGAGTCTCGAGTGATGATCATGCGGAGTCGGAGACAACGATTCCATCGGATTTTCCCCAGTTTTCCTTCAAGACCAGGACCCGTAAGCCCAACGTTATTAGAATAACCCCTCGCGATCGTGAAATGCTTTTGAAGACGCTCAATCGTAGTATTAATCTACGTATTGCCGGTTAGTTTGACTTCTTTTAGTTAGGAATCAGAGAAAAATGTTTAAGAAAACCCTCAGCACTGTAGTTCTGCTTACCGCCGCGTTGGTGAGTAATGGAACTGGCCGTCAGGACCCTCGACCCATTCCGTCTGTGCCAACCACGACCGATACTTCGGCGTGTGTTGGCGACCCTAACCAGGACTTGCGTGAGGAGTTTCATCAAACCTATCCACTTTCAGCTACCGGCCGGGTCAGTCTCGAAAACATCAATGGCGGCGTGCAGATCAAAGTTTGGGATCGCGCAGCAGTGCAGGTGGATGCGATCAAGAAGGCTTATCGAAGAGATCGATTGGCTGAGGCGAAAATCGAAGTCAGTTCATCAGAAGAAAACATCAGAATCAAAACAGAATACCCGGACGAAAATCAGAACTTCCGTAGTGGTGAGGGACGATACGACAATCCAGCTATCGTCGAGTACACGCTGACTGTTCCGCGCCAGGCGGTGCTCGAATCGATCGAGCTGGTCAATGGTTCACTCGATATCGACGGTGTCGAAGGCAACGTGAAAGCGTCGTCCATCAATGGACGGCTGACGGCTCGAAGTCTGGCCGGCGAAGCGAAGTTGTCAACCGTCAACGGACAGTTGCATGCGACTTTCACGAAGCTTGATGACTCGAAGCCGATTACGCTGAGTTCGGTTAACGGCGGTCTGACTCTCGTCATTCCATCAAACTCGAATGCTTCAATTCGCGCCGGCACGGTCCACGGCGGCATCTCCAACGACTTTGGCCTGAAGATCAAACACGGCGAGTACGTCGGACATAGCATGGACGGCCAAATCGGTACTGGCGGTCCACGAATCAAACTCGGAAACGTCAACGGCGGAATCAAGATTAGTCACGCACAGGACGGCCAGCCGCTAAGCCCGGCAGCGGCCCTGCCTGCTGATCAAGGCCAAGAGGCAAGCGAAGCAGCCGAAGCTGATGAAGCCGATGCTTCCGAGATAACGCGAGAGGCGGTGCGAGTTAGTGTTGAGGCCGCACGCGTAGCTCGTGAGGCTCAACGCGAGGCCCAGCGGCAGGTTGACCAGGCGATGCGCGCTGCACAGAGGGATATTGAGCGCGCCCAAAGAGAAATTCAGCGCGAACAGGCTCGTACGCGAAGAATGGAAGTTATCGAGAGAAGAGGAGTTGGCGTTGGTGTAGGCAAAGGCGAGGGTTACGGCAAACGCTTCACGGCTCAGGAGACGAGAACGTTCACCGTCACTGGCGCACCGCGAGTCAGCATTACGACCTTCGACGGCCAGGTCAAGGTCCATGGTTGGGACAAGGCCGAAGTGACCTACACCGCCACCAAGTACGCAAACGATCAAGACACACTCGCCCAGATGACGATTCAGGCCCAACAGCAGGGCCAGGCAATCTCAATCAATACTTCGAATCCCGACGACAACAACGGCAGCGTTTCGTTCGACGTTTACGTTCCGCGACGCTCTTCGCTCCACGTTTCGTCCGGCGATGGCGCGCTGAACCTCGAGGGAGTTTCAGGCGAGATCACGCTTCGTTCCGGTGATGGTCCAATCGAAGTTGCAAATGGTGGCGGTCAGCTCGACGTCAACACTGGCGACGGCATCATCAGAGTCATCAAGTTTGACGGACAGGTTGATGCGCGCACGGGCGACGGTGCGATCAATCTGGATGGAGTATTCAATGCACTTACAGCTCGAACCGGAGACGGCACCATTTCGTTGACCGTGCCGGCGGGTTCGAGTTTCACAATCGAAACCAATGCACCCGATGAAATCAGTAACGAGGGTTTCATCATTGCGGAAGACATCACTCCTTCTCCACGCCTCAAGCGTTGGCGCATAGGCAACGGTGGGAAGGTGTTTGTTCTGAAGACCGGCGACGGAAAGATTCTGCTTCGTCCGCGTCAATAACTAATCTGTGCTCCGGAAGATTCTTTGGACCTGATGCGTCCAATTGAGCGGGAACCTTTCGAGCAGCTTTCGAAACAATAAACTGCTTTCGTTTCTGAACTGCGACGAGGAAACGTTCATGAAGGCCGCAAGGTTGTTTACGGCTCTGATTGATTTCTGCTGCGGCGATTTTTCCCCGCAAAGGCGCAAAGGCGCAAAGTTAAGACCTTCGGCATCCCGAGGTC
>JBIOVO010000198.1:0-8430 GCA_044867735.1 Pyrinomonadaceae bacterium
TCTAGGAGTGAATCAAATAAATGAAGGAATCTACCAAGCGTTCGATTGTTCGCTGGATTCACATCGTTTTTGCCATTCCGATAGCCGGTTACGTTTATAGTCCATTTAAAGAACTTCCAAACTACGCGCCCGTTGTTCGTTTTGTCGCCGTTCCAGCAATTGTCCTTACGGGACTTTGGATGTGGAAAGGCCACGTCGTTCGCCGGCTTTTTCGCACACAAAAACAGTCCACAGATTACACGGATTAAATCCGGATCTAATCTGTGTAATCTGTGGACCTATTTTCGGCTCTCGCCTCAAAACGTAAAGATCGCGGCGAACTCCGAACGAATGTTATGCGTCGTGTAGCTCGGCACTCCACGAAACAGTGGCAACAACCCGGAGCGGTTGGCTGCGCGAGTACGGTAATACCCTTGTTCGTAAGCGAACGTTATCCACTGGTTCCACTTGTACTGAACGTTTCCGGAAAAAAGATCGCTGCGCGCGCCACGAGCGCCAAAACGTCGAGCGTCACGCGCGGTCACCTGGTCGCCGCCGTAATAGACAAAGGCGGTCCATCCAGCATTGTGCCCTTTTGGATCGGCATCGAACATGCGCGACAAGGGAAAGCCCAGTTGAATAAAACCACCCTGACCGCGAACCGGTCTTTGCGGTGCTACCACCGGAACGCCGTTAAGGAGTCCGAAGACGACTGTTGATGCGCCGTCGATTGAAGCAGCCGTTGCAGTGTTAGTCAGCCCGGCCGTGTCGTTGAAGTTGGATAGAAGCTGTCCGGCGAGAAAGAAACGAAGATCAGATCCGCTGTAGTACTTTCCGACAACTGTCAGAAAGTGTGTGGGCAACTGAAACTCCGCTGAATAGCCGTTACTGCTGCTACTGACGTCTGCGCCACTCGGAAATGAAGATAAGAATGCTGCCGGCACATTAGCAGCCGTCACGATCGCGGTTCGTCTCGCATGTTCAAACGAAACGATGATCTCTGCCGGCGCGACATTGTCGGCCTTGTCGAGCTGCCAATGAAGTACGGCTCGCCCTTGAATGCCCGGTTGCTGTGAATCGACTCCCTGCCGCTCACCAAACGCCAACTGATTCGCGACGTCAGCGGGAAGATTGCCAAACGCGGGCAGAACGATCGCGAATTCAGGTTCAAACCTCACGTCTCGCGAACCACCAAACCGATGATTCAAACCGAAGCGGGCTTGCGGAATGCGTGTGTAAGCCGCGCCATAACCAACGCCGCCGAAATTTGTGTTCTCGATCATGTTGGGCATGGTCGACGAGACAAAGGGCGACCAGTCCTGTCCAAAGAGAGCGAAGGCGGTCGTGTCTTCATTGAATCGACGATCGATTCTGACCCACGCCAGACGCAATGAAGGTTGGCTGGAACGGATTGAGGTGATATTTCGATTGTTGACGCGAGGGAAATCGCCTTCAAAATCAAACTCGATCTTTCCAGTGATGACAGTCTTCGGCGCTGGATCAACCCATTCGAAGTTTGCACCCAATCTCAGTCCGCGAGCTCTGAGATGAAACTCTGGTGAGTTAGTTGGGCCGGTATCGGAGGCCAGCAGCGGCAGTGGAAAATCGTTACCTTGTGGCGATGATGAATCGTGAACGATGCTGGTCTTGAAAATGCCGTAAGGCTTCAGGCGCGCGCCCGTGCCGAGTTTGATATCCGGAATTAACCCTTCACGCTTTGGAGTATCTATTCCCAATAGGCGAACAGGAGCGACCGCAGCAATCGCTTTTGCCGGCGTAGTTTGTGGTGGAGGCGGCGCGGGAGTTGATGGTGCTGGTTTGTAATCGGCTGTGATCGTCTTTGTTTCTGGCGATGCAGTAGTCGTTCTTACAGCGTCAAATTCTGACGATGAGATCACGCCCTTATCCCTTAGAAGTGCGGCCAGCCGATCTCTTTGCTCCGCGAGCGAGGCGCCGGCTGTGATCGAGCGCGCCTCGTCATCGGTCAAGACACCCTTGGCTTGTAGTATTCGGATGAGTGGATCGGCTGTGTTTTCAGTTTGTGCTATAGCGGTCGAAGTGATGGTTAGTAAGAGAACAAAAAACAGAATGAGACGTCGACAGGGAATCATAATTAGATCCTTTCCCAACCGAAAAAGATCGCGTCAACGATCATTAATGTTGTTTTAGGGGATTACTTCAGGGGGTCAAACTGTCGCGTCGATCTGGATCTTCCTGCCGTGCATCGACTGCTTGCTGCCGCTGTTTCTCGTGTCGCAACTCGCGTTCATAAGCCTCTCTCGCATCACGCCCGGTTACAGCGCGGAACCACGCTGGATGGTGTGTCCAGGCCCACTTCTCGGTGACTGTGCCATTCATCATCCCTCGAAATGTTCCGGGCATCGCCGCCGTGCCTTCATAGATGTGAATGATGAAACCTGCGAGCATTAGGAGCGCGGCTAAGTCATGTATCACATAACTCACAGCCACAACCCACCGAGGCGTCACATGGTCGAACCACATGAGCAGTCCAGTAATCAGAAACAAAACCGCACTCACAACGATGGCCCAGAAATAGATCTTCTGCCCGCCGTTAAAGAAGCCGACCTCTTCATGCTCCAGCTTGTCTTGATTCGTTGTGTAACGCCGGATTCGTTTCACCCAACGAGTATCCGAGCTGTTCCACGCCATTGGCCCAAACCAATTCAGAAACTGAAAGAAGAAAGCCACACTGAAGAGCAAGCCAAACCATGGATGCAGTAGACGCGTCAGTGCACCGCCGCCAAACAGCGGTGTGATCCAGCGATATAGCCAGGGCGAATAAATAGCAAACCCACTTAACAATGAAAGGCTGAAGAAGATTGCTACCGACCAATGCAGCGAGCGCGTGTAGACAGGGTGACGCAACAGTTCGCCCCGATGGACCACGGTTTCGCCGAGGCGCTCCGCCTCGCGGCGTGCGCGTTCATCGAAGCGCTCGACAGAAGCATTCATGGCTGCTCCTTTCGCTTGGCTTCAATCGTGTCCGGCTGAGACTCGACGATCGGTGGTTCTTCGGGTTGCGGTAATTTTGGTCCTACGGTGACGCGATGAAAGAAGACCGCCAGGATTCCGACCAATCCCAACCATAATCCAATCGGCTTCGCCAGCCACTTCCAATAAGTATAGCTTGGCGGAATGGTGGGATTAGCTGGCAGACCGTAGCGCTCGGGCTGCTGGATGTCGTGCAAAACGTAAATGACGTGTGTTCCGTTGATCGATTGCGGATCGTAGACGCCGGCGTTCGTGAATCCCGACTCGTCACGTAACTGTTTCGCGCGCAAGCCGGCAATCTGCACCATGTCGGACTTAGTTCCGAACTTAAGGCAGCCGGTCGGACACGCCTTGATGCATGCCGGCTCCAGTCCCTGGCCCACGCGATCGGAGCAGAGTGTGCACTTGTAAACCTTATTTGTTTTGGGATGAAACTTCGGAATATCGAAAGGACACCCCGAGATGCAGTAACCACAACCGATACAGTTGTCCTGCTGAAAATCGACGATGCCGTTTTCGTACTTGATGATGGCGCCGTCAGCGGGACAGGCGCGCAGGCAGCCGGGATCTTCACAGTGCATGCACTGATCCTTCCGGAGCAGCCACATCAGATTCCCGTCGCGTTCGTCTTCGACAAACTTGATCAGGTTGTAATAGTTCCACTCGGTGGTCGGCATCGTTTGATAGGTATCGTTGAAAGTGGTTTCGCGGAACGGGTGATCGTTCCATTCAACGCACGCGACTTCGCACGCCTTACAACCGATGCAGGTGGTAACGTCGATGTATTTACAGACTGCATCTTCCCGCCGAGTGCCTTGTCCCGGCACGGAACCCGGATGGGCCGAGATTTCCTGAATCTGAAATGTTCGCGGATTACTCATCGCTATAACTTCTCGATCTTCACGAGGAACCCTTTGAATTCCGGCGTGTAAGCATTCGGATCGATTGCAGCAGGGGAAAGTTGATTCGCCGGCGTCAACGCCGTCTTTCCTTTATCTTCGGCGATGCCGCGATAGCCCCAGTGAATCGGAATGCCGATCTGGAAAGTTTCTTTGCCGTCGATCATCATCGGCTTGATTCGTCTGGTCACCATTGCTTTCCCGATGTACTCGCCACGGGCACTTCGGACTCTTATTTTTTCGCCGCCCGTGATTCCCATTTGATCGGCGAGCTTCGCCGGCACTTCAATAAATGGTTCCGGCACAAGTTGGACGTTCATCGGGTTGTTCTTGGTCCAATAGTGGTAGTGTTCGGTCAAGCGATACGTCGTGCAGACAATGTTGAAACCGTCGGCAGGTGTGCCGAGTTTGTCCAGGTCGGAGGTAAACTTTTTCGCAACCGGGTTGTTTGACTGTTGCGGGTGAAGGGGATTGGCAATCGGACTCTCTACTGGTTCGTAGTGTTCCGGAAATGGTCCATCAGCGAAGGCGGCGAGCGGTGCGAAGATTCGTCCGACGCCTTCAGGGTTCATGATGAACGGTCCCATGTGATCCGACGGCTTCGAATCGACTTTGAAGTCAGGAACGTCGTTACCAAGCCACTTCTGCTGTGCTTCGTTCCACCAGACTTGCCTGCGCTCAGAATCCCACGGCTTGCCCGACGGATCGCACGACGCGCGGTTGTACATGACGCGTCGATTTGCCGGCCACGACCAGGCCCAGTTCTGATAAATACCGAGCCCCGATGGATCATCAGTTCCGCGTCGTTGCATCTGCGGTCCTGCCTCAGTCCACGAACCTGAATAGAGCCAGTTACCACAGGCTGTGGTGCCGTCGTCTTTCAACCATGCGAAACCGGGCAATTGTTGTCCGGCTTTGATCGTGATGCCCGGTTGATTTGGATCGGTGAGATCTCCCAGAGCTTTGCCATTGATCTCTTTCGCAACTTCAGCCAGCGACGGATTCTGCGGGGTTGTGTAAGCCCAGCTCAGATTGAGAATCGGATCGGGAAACTTACCGCCCTCTTTCTGATAGAGTTCGCGCACCTTCAGGAATATGCGGGCGAGAATTTCCTGATCGACCTTCGCACTGCCGGGTGGCGGCACGGCAACGTATTTCCATTGCAGCCAGCGCGCGGAGTTCACGAAAGTGCCGTCTTTCTCAGCGAAACCAGCACCAGGCAGACGATAGACCGTGGTGTTGATTTTCTTCATGTCGTCTTTCGTAATCCCGGGGGAATTCCAGAACTCCGCCGTCTCCTCCGGATAGAGATCACAAACGACAAGAAAGTCCGCTTTCTTCAACGCTTCGATATTCTTGTGAGAGTTGGGACCAATCGCGACGCCATTCATGCCGAAAGCAAACAGACCTTTGACTTTGCCGCTATACATCTCGTCCCACAACTCCGTCCAGGAGAACTTGCGATCGATCTTCGGCAGATAGTGATAGTTGAAGTCGTTCTCTTTCTTCGCCGAATCGCCATACAGAGACTTCAGGAACGACACCATGAACTTCGGTGTGTTGGACCAATAGTTGTACGAGTCCCACTCATTCGGCTTCGAAGGCGTTGGCGTGGTTCGCGTGTTGAAAGTTGCGAGATCGGTATCTGATGGCTGTGGGATCTTTAAGTAACCAGGAAAGATGTCGAACACTCCGCCCATATCCGTGGCGCCCTGGATGTTCGAGTGTCCGCGCAAAGCATTCACACCACCACCGGCGCGGCCGACGTTTCCAAGGATTAATTGGAGGATGGCCGCGGTGCGAATGATCTGCGTACCGAAGGTGTGTTGCGTCCAGCCCACCGCATAGATGATCGTTCCGGCTTTCTTCATGTCGCCGTCTTTGCGAATCGACGTGAACAGGTCTGCGGCTTTTAGGAATTGCGCTTGCGGAATACCGGTAATGCGTTCGACCATTTCCGGTGTGTAGCGCGAATACTGCTGTTTCAGTAACTGAAAGACAGAGCGCGGATGTTGCAGCGAGAGATCGTAGGCTGTGTTAGCGGGAAGCATGGGCGGAGGCTTAGGTCCACCTTGCCCGGATGCGCCTGGTCCACCGGCGGCTTGATGTCCCTGGCCCATCGCTTCGCCGCCCTTTTGCGGAGTAGAAGGTTTAGACGCGACTGGTTCGCCTTTACGTTCAAAGTTCGTCGCAGGTTGTTCACCAGTCTGTTTTTGTTCGCCGGTGGTTTCACTTGATGCTTTGCCGGAAGGAGTTGATGGCGTCGCGGTTGCTCCCGTCGCTGGTCCTAGGTTACCGCCGGCCTCGTAGTTCCAGGTGGCCTTGTCGTAGGTCTGGCCATCAAAGCCTGAGAACAGACCATCTTCGGGAAGTTTGAAACCATCCTTCACGATGAAGGCGGCGTTGGTGTAGTTGATGAGATAGTCTTTGGCGATCCGATTGTTCTGAATCGCGTAGTTGAGCAAGCCGCCAAGAAAAGCAATGTCGGTTCCCGCGCGAATTTGGAGAAAGAGATCTGCCTGAGTGGCCGTCCGCGTGAAGCGTGGATCGACCACGATCATCTTTGCGTTGCGCTGTAGTTTTGCTTCAACCGGCCACTTGAAACCACACGGGTGGTTCTCGGCCGGATTACCACCCATGATCAACATCATGTCGGTGTTCTTGATGTCGATCCAGCCGTTCGTCATTGCGCCGCGTCCGAAGGTGGGCCCCAAACTGGAGACCGTGGGACCGTGTCAAACCCGGGCCTGCGTTTCGAAATAGCAGAGCCCCATGCTGCGCATTGTCTTGACTGCTAAAAAATTCAGCTCATTGGTATCTGTACATCCGCCAATCCAGCCAATCGTTTCGAGTCGATTGACTGTGAAGCCATCTTTATCTTGTTCGATGAACGTTGCGTCCCGCGTCTTCTTGGTCCAGCGCGCGATCTCATCAACTGCCTGGTCCCAGGAAATGTCGTCCCAACGATCCGAGCCGGGCCGCCGCACCTGCGGCCTTGTCAGGCGGCGTTCATTAGCGATGTCCTGTTCCAGCGAAGCGCCTTTGGGACAAAGTGTGCCGCGGTTGATCGGATGATCGGGATCGCCTTCGACGTGGACGACTTGCGGGATCGAATTCTTCGATTTATCGCCAAGCGTGTGAATGATCACGCCGCAACTCACCGAACAATACGGACAGGTGCTTCGCGTTTCAGTGGTGCGAGCGATCTTCAACCCCTGGGTTTGTGCGTAGACCGGAGCCAGGTTGAAACCAAATACACTGACACCTGCACTTCCAATCAAGGTGGTCTTGATGAAGGTTCGTCTCGAGACTTCCATGTAAAGCCTCCAATAGGTAAACGAACGCCAAGAGGAAAGGGAACAACAAGAAGGTAGGGCTAAGGTTTATTGCAGTCCTGTGTTGCATTCTTGGCGCTGACGTGACTTTTTCCTCACATCAGACGCCGACGAGGTTCAGTTCGATCTTGGAATAGCCGTGTTCGCGCGCCCAGAGATCGAGTGGGGCGGCGTAAACTTCGTCCACGAGCGGCGCGGCGAGACCGAAGCGGGTGAGGTCAACTCCTTTTATATAGTGCTTGCAGGTATCGCAGGCCTCGATGCGGACGTGATTGAATTCGGCGGATTCGAAGTAGCAGAGTTGTGCCGGTCGTTGTTCTTCACAGTTTGCGCAGGTGACCCTGGGGAATTCCCATTGGGAGAGGCAGTTTGCGCACAGCAAATAGCGCGTGCCGCTTTCGGATTCCCGAGTTTGAAGTAGGCTCACCTGAGGTTTGCCGCCACAAAATGGGCAGTATTGTTGTCCGGATGGATGTTCTTTGTTCGCGATGTTGGTGCCGGACTCGGCGAGCCAGCGTCCATACGGTTGTAGAGCGGCTTTGGGAAAGAATTGAATGTCAGAAGGGTTTTGCCAATAGGTGAAGAGCATCTCATCGACGATGGCGTCGCTGGCTTCAGAGAGTTGACGGGCTTCTTCAGCGAGAGAGGTTGGACCAAGTAACTCGCAGACTTCTAACAGGTTCTTCAGTGAGCTTCTGACTTTACTGAGATCTTCTTTGAGATCTCCTGAAGGAAGCTGTTTCTGACTCCGCAGATCATCGTAGGCCTTCAAGATCGTCCTGCGAGTGGGACCTCAGCCGGCGTTCACGCGTCTCACCGGTGCGATCGAGCTGCACACGGACGCCCCGGATGAAGCGCTCGTACGGCTCGAGGTCTACGGCGGCGTCCTCGGCACGAACCCGTTCGACCAGGCGAAGGCCGAAGGCAGCGACGACAGGTTTTTCGAGATCGTCAAGGACGCACTCCGGCGCGGTGAGCGCATCCCGGAAGCTGCGTTTTTCGCCCAGGTCTTCGGTGGCGTGAAGGATGAACGCGCGGTCTCGATGCTGACGCGCGCGGCCACCGAGGCCGACCTCGCCGCGCGGATGCGCGCCGTCGAACTGCTGGCCGGTTTCAAGACGCCGGAAGTGATCGACCGGCTTCGTCTTCTAACCACTGACGATTCGCATCATTTCGTGCGGAGGCTCGCCCTGGTGGGGTACGCC
>JBIOVO010000199.1:0-22964 GCA_044867735.1 Pyrinomonadaceae bacterium
CGGAGGGCCACCCCTACAAATCAGCTCGTATGCATAGAAAAAGAGTTTCGTCACTGGTTCTGTTGTCAGTGCTAATCGCGGCGCTGCCATCATACGCATTCCCACAACGCGAGCGGCAGGCGACTCAACAACAAACCCCAACCACGAAACCATCTCCCTCTCCAAGTCCGGTCGCCAGTCCGGCGCTCGTCGCTCCGCCGCAACCTTCACCAGCGGCGAACACGCTTCCGGATTTGCAAAAAAGCATCTCCGACATACTCGCGACACCCGAGCTGTCGTCATCGACGATCGGTCTGAAAGTCGTTTCGCTCGACACCGGCCGAGTTCTCTTCGAAGACAACGCAAACAAACTCTTGCGGCCAGCTTCAAACATGAAGCTCTACACCGTTGCCGCCGCCCTCGATCGCCTATCTCCCGACTATCGTTTCGTAACCTCGGTCTACGCCTCGACGCGCCCTGACGCCACCGGCGTCGTGCGTGGCGATCTGACGATCTACGGCCGTGGGGATCCATCAATCGCCGCCCGTTTTAACAGCGGCGACTACTTCAAAGGCATCGACGATCTCGCGACGCGTATCGTGGCAGCGGGAGTAAAACGCGTCGAAGGCGACATCGTCGGCGATGAAACATACTTCGTTGGACCAAAGTATGGCGGGGGTTGGGAATGGGAGGATCTGACGTGGTACTACGGCGCCGAAGTCACGCCACTGACCGTCAACGACAACGCGCTCGATCTATTCATCAAGCCCGGACCTGCCGTGGGCCAGCCCGCGCTGATCACGACGGGTCCACCCGATCCGTTGCTGACGATCATCAACAAGGTCACGACATCCGCGAAAGGCTTGCGACGCGAATTGTCCATTCACCGCGGCCTCAACGAAAACACGATCACGATCACGGGCAGCATTCCGCTCGAGGATCGTGGTTACACCGGCGGCATCGGCATCTCGCATCCGGCGCTCCTCTTTGTTTACCTGTTGCGAAGTTCCCTCGCGCAAAAAGGGGTTGTCATCACGGGTAAATCGCGCACGACCGGAGAGGTGAATCAGCCTCCGCTCATCACCGCCGTGCCCGCTGTTGCTACAAACGGCGGATCCGCTGGTCCGTTTCAAAATGAGATCGCTACACTACAGTCGCCGCCGTTCAGCTTGATCGCCGCGCAAACGTTAAAGCCGAGTCAGAATCTTTACACCGAACTTATCCTGCGTACGCTCGGCAAAGTAACACCGCCGCCTGCAACTATGTCTCCGCTTGGGCAAACGTCTGAGAATCTCGGCTTGGAAGCGGTTAGATCGTTCCTGAAAACTGCCGGCATCCGGCCCGAAGCGCTCAATCTCGACGACGGCTCCGGACTTTCGCGCAACGACATGATCACGGCGGAAGCTTCGGTGCAGTTGTTAACGTTCATGAGCAAGCATCGCTACGCGAGCGTCTTTCGCGATGCGCTGCCGATCGCGGGCGTCGACGGTACGCTGCGAAACAGAATGCGCGGCACGCCTGCTGAGAACAACGTGCGCGCCAAGACCGGTTCGTTGAGTTCCGCTGCGAGTCTTGGTGGTTATCTCACAACTGCCGCGGGCGAAAAGCTCGCCTTTTCGATCATGGTCAACAACTATCCGCGCGATGTCGACGCGCGTGCAATGTGCATCGATCCAATCACCGTTTTGCTTGCTTCATTCACCGGAAAACCTTAATAAACAGTTCAGAGTTCAACCTTCAGGTTGCCTCTGTCAAAACGAGCAGCACAAGCTAAAGCTTGAACTCTAAACAGAAGGAGGCCAGTTCCTCCTCGTAAAACATGCGCCCACAATTCACGAAATTCCACGGTCTCGGCAACGACTATCTCGTATTTGAATCGGAGCAATTGTCAGAGCTGAGCGATCTCGGTGAGTTCGCGCGCCGAATTTGCAATCGACACTACGGCGCAGGCGGCGATGGTATTGCGATCATCGGCAAATTAAAGGGCGACGATGCCGATTTCATGTGTCGCATTTTCAATCCTGACGGCAGCGAGGCAGGACTATCGGGAAACGGCACGCGTTGCGCCGTGGCCTATCTCTATTACAAAGGTCTTTGGAACAGGGATGAACTGCGACTCAGCACGAAGACCGGATTGAAGACCTACTTCCTTCGCGGCCGGCCGAGCCCGGGCAAATTCATCTTCGAATCTGAGTTGGGCCAGCCAAAGTTCGACACGGATTCAATTCCGATGGCGATCAAGCCGGCGCTGGACAAAGTCATTCGTTATCCGTTGCCGGTCGAGGGTCAGCCAGTGCCGATCACGGCGATGCAGATGGGCAACCCAAACTGCTGCATCTTCGTCGATGACTTTGACGAGTTGAATTGGCGCAAACTCGGCAAGGCGATCGAGGTTCACCCGCAGTTTCCGGATCGTACGAATGTGGTTTTTGTGAAAGTGCACGACCGAAGCTTCATTGAGTTAAGAATCTGGGAACGCGGTGTCGGAGAAACGACGGCTTCGGGCACGTGTTCGTGCGCTGGAGCCGTCGCAGCGATGATTAACGAGAAGGCGGATCGAGACGTCAGAGTGTTGATGGAAGGCGGCGAGGTAAAGATTCGCTGGCGCGAGGATGACCAGGTTGTGATCACCGGAACCGCTGAAGTAGTCTACTCAGGTGAATGGTTACAGGATTGACAAGATTGCTTCAGGATTAATTCTGTGAAACATGTTAAGAAACTCCCCCACTATCTTAGTCTTAACTTTGCTGCTGTCTCTACAGGCATGCGGTGGAAAAGTTGTAAGTAAGACCGAGGAGAAACCACCACCGCCGCCACCCAAACCTCCGAGTTCCGTACCAATGTGGTTGGGAAGCGAGTCTCGTGATTTTTACGGGACAGGGCCGTGGTCTGACGGTCCGCTGGAAGTCGTCTGGGAGTTTGAAACGGGGTTCATTACGGGGCGCTTACACAAAGATCCGTGGGGCGGATCGAGTTGGCCCGGGCAGCCTTCGGTCGATGAAAAACACGTTTACTTCGGTTCCGCGGACGGGAATCTTTACTGTCTCGATAAACGCGACGGGAGTTTAGTCTGGAAGTACAAGACCGGCGACAGTCTCAAAGCAACACCCACGATCGTCGGTAATCGATTGATCGCCAGCGGTCTCGATCACCACATCTACTGCATCGACAAACGAGACGGCACGCTCATTTGGAAGTATAAAACCGGATTTGAAGTCGATTGCTCCGCAGCCGTGCTCGATGGCCGCGTTTACTTTGGTAGTGAAGACGGGCACTTCTACAGTCTGAATCTTGAAGACGGTGCTTTGATCTACAAAACGGAACGACTCGGCTCGATGGAGGGAAGTTTTTCCGTCGTCGAGGGACGAGCTTACATCGGCACCGAGCAGGGCGACCTGTTCTGTCTCAATCTCGCTGATGGATCTACTGTTTGGAAAGCGCGTATCGGCGCTGACTCCGATTCAACTCCCGCAGTCTACGAAGGCAAGGTTTATACGGCGGCTGAGAATGGCTACGTTTACAGCTTCAGGCAAAGCAATGGCGAGTTGATCTGGAAATACCAGGCCCTGGGCGGAACGGGCAAGGAGAAGAGCGGCTTCTGGGCGAGCCCGATCGTCGTGAACGACAGAGTGCACATCGGTTCGAGCAACGGTTATCTCTATTGTCTGACTGCCGACGAAGGCAAAGTCGTGTGGCGATACCGCGCCAAAGCCGCGATCTGGGGCACGTCGCCGCTTGTCGATGGACGGCTTGTGTTTGGCGATAAGGCCGGTTGGCTACATGCGGTCGATGCGAAAGACGGCAGCGGGATCAGTGAATTGAAGATCGGTGATAATATCAACGCAACGCCCGCGATACTCGACGGGCGAATTTACATCGGCGCTTTCAATGGGAAGCTCTATTGTCTGAAGTAGTAGCTTGTTAATCTATCTCGTAGACAACACGATCGACGGTCAGGGAGCGAGCCCGCGTGAAGTCAGGGCTGTTCTCGGCCGGCTCATTCCCGGACTCGAGATCCTCATCGAGCCATTCCACAACGTTTCACTCGAACGTGTTCGCAGTCTTCGTCCATCACACATAATTCTGAGCGGGCAGAGTCATCCGTGGGAGATGTACACGCCTGAATCGCTGGCAGGTGTCTTTGCCGTGATAAAACAAGCGAGCCAACCGGTACTCGGCATCTGCGGTGGTCATCAGCAGATCGCCCTTGCGTACGGCGCGAAGGTTGGACTTATGGGCCGACTCGAGCCAGGCGAAGGCTACAACGGCGCGAAACGCGAGCGAGGTTTCCTGCCGATTGAAAACACCGGTGAAGGTTTGTTCAAAGGATTACCGTCTGAACTTGTTGTCTGGCACAACCACTGTGACGAGGTGAAGGAACTGCCAGACGGTTTTCGTGTGACCGCGTCGAATGAGACTTGTCAGATTCAGGCGATGCAGCAGAAAGGGCGGCGACTTTACGGTGTTCAATTCCATCCGGAGTTGTTCGATCAGGACCATCCCGAGGGACAGCAGATCGTCGAGAATTTTCTCAGGCTCTAGCCCTCACTCGGTGTTTTTGAACCACAAAGACACGAAGCCACAAAGGGGAAACCAATTAGTGTCTTTGTGTCTTTGTGGTTCAAAAAACCCAAGTCGATGTGACTGTATCGATTTTTCTTAAGTCACCACATTTCACCAATTACACGAATCGATGTTAATTTCCTCACAAAACCGGCGGTTGAACAGGTTTACAACCGTGTGCTAGCCTCAAAACGAATCGCGGACATTACTGGAAGTAAACGTCGCTTTTCGCTTTATCTAAAACAACACTTTCGGCGCACCGCATCAAGGATGCAAGCCCCCAACCTCGGCTGACGTCAAGAGACTCCTTAGAGCCAGGGGACGAGTCATAGGAAAGAACGGACTCGCGCAGGACGCTGAAAGATAGAAACAAACATCGGACAGGAGACCCGAATTGAAAGCTTATTCTATCTTCAATGGAAGTGCGGCTGTCGGCGCAGCACTTCTCGCAGGTTCTTTGATTTTCTCCGCGCAAACTCTCTCGGCGGAGCCTTCCCAACAGCAACCGAATACAAAACCGTCTCAGGAAGCGAATGCTTCAGCAGCGCTCGACGTGTCGTTATCCAAGGGTAGCCTTGGCGAAGCCATCGCGAGCAAAGAAGCCTACGAAGTTCCTCCGACAAACTACGTCGCCACTGCTTACAGTTTGCGTGGCCGCACCGCGAGCGGACGTCTGGTCGCAAAAGGTTTGATTGCGGCCGACCCAAGGCACTTGCCGTTGGGTTCACGTGTTCGTATCGATGCAGGTGATTACAGTGGTGAATATCTCGTAGCTGATACTGGCGCTTTGGTGCGTGGCAAACGCATCGATATCTGGACGCCATCATCTCGCGAAGCCATGCGCTTCGGAAAACGCATGGTGAAACTCACTGTGTTGAGTTTAGGTAAAAGAGCGAAACGCTCGAGCTGATAAAGACGAGCAAGTAAGATAAAAGGGCAAGTCAGGAAGAGCCCCTCTTCCTTACTTGCCCTTTTCCCCAGTTTATCTGCGGCTCAATTTGAGTGTAAGATCCACACTCAAAATGTCTCAACAGATTCCCGTCGCAGAACCACTCGTCGAAGTCCGGCGAGGATCGATCACCGAATCACGTCATCGCGGGCACATCGTCGTAGTTGAACCTGACGGCGCGGTTATCGCTTCGTTAGGTGCGCCTGAAACGGTGACGTTTCTTCGCTCGTCAGCAAAGCCTTTTCAAGCGTTGCCGCTGCTCACTACCGGAGCTGCGGAAAGGTTTGGCTTCACGGATAAGGAAGTCGCACTCGCGTGCGCATCGCACAATGGCGAGCCGATTCACACGGAATTGGCCGCTTCAATGTTGCAGAAGATCGGACTCGGTCCTGAAGCACTCCATTGCGGTGTGCACGAGCCCTACAGCCTCGAACTCGCCGCCAAACTTCGCCATCTCGGTCAATCACCAAACGTCCTTCATAACAATTGTTCGGGCAAGCACGCCGGCATGCTCGCAGTCGCAAAACATCTCGGCGCGCCGATTGAGAATTACGAGAAGCCCGAGAATCCTGTGCAAAAGGCGATCGCGGAGGCCGTGTCGCAGTTTTCGGGTGTTGCCATCACCGATATGGCTGTTGGAATAGACGGCTGTGCAGCGCCGATCTTTGGCATCACTGTTAAAGCCATGGCGCTCGCTTACGCGAGACTCGTTTCGCCACCTGTTGCCTTTGATAAAGCGACGCGCGACGCATGTGAACGAATCGTGCGCGTGATGAGCAGTTATCCGGAGCTGATTGGAGGCACTTCCGATCGACTCGACACTGAGATCATGCGGGCAGCGCCGGGATTGTTGATTTCGAAAGTCGGCGCCGATGGTGTCTACACAGCGGGAATCAAACCCTGTGAAGAATGGCCCGGAGGTTTGGGTCTGGCGCTCAAGATCGAGGACGGCGATGACAGACGTGCCCGGCCACCGGTCGTCATCGAATCGTTGCGTCAACTAGGAGTCTTGAAAGACGAATCTCTCGAGGCAGTCGCGCGTTACGCATTTTTCCCGGTGCACAACCGGCGCGGTGATGTCGTTGGCGAGATCCGTCCGGCTTTTACTTTGAAGAGTTAACTGTTATGGCGAGCGACAGCGAAGTAAACCTGCCTCCACTGCAACGCGACGCTGCGGGACGGATCGATGTTGATTCGGTTCCCGACGTGATCGAGTGGTTTCTCAATTACGATCAGCGAGTGGCGATCGTGCGGCACCCATCGGTCGAAGAAGTGTTCCATTGGAAGCAGCAGCAAAGCCAGACGAATGGCGAAGAGGTGTTTGTTTTCAAGCAGGCAGAGGACCGGCTCGCGATCGGAATTATTCAGGCGCTCGCTGACAACTCGACGGAACGCTCGCTTCACGGTTGGATTGGACAACTGCTCACCGCACTCGACACCGCTTCGAAGGCCAACGAGTCAACTGCGGAGGCTTACAAACTCGATTTGCGGAGCGGGGGATCGATCGTTAAAGAGGCGGAGAAGATTCCGTTTCAGCGCGGCCGGAAAGAGTTTCTGCTGAACTGCTGGATCGAGACGCTTTGTACTGCTGAAGCGAGAGTGCTTGGGTGGTTGTACAAGGAATTCTACGGTAAGCCATACGCACCATAAAAAGTTTACTCGCGCAAAGACGCAAAGTTATGACCTTTGGCAGCCCGTAGGGTCATAACTTTGCGTCTTTGCGCCTTTGCGCGAGAAAATCCGAAACATGACTCCCGAATTACGCTTCCTGTTTCCCATTACTAAGCAATACATCTACTTCAATCACGCTGCTGTCTCACCGCCTCCTGTCACCACGCTGCGCGCAGTCGAGGCGCAACTCAAGGACGTTAGCGAGAACGGTTCGACTAACTTTCGCAGCTGGCTCGCAGTAAAAGAGCAAGCGCGTGAACTGCTCGCGAATCTTCTCGGCGCGCGACCTGAGCAGTGCGCTTTCATCCGCAACACTTCGGACGCGCTTTCAACCGTGGCTAACGGACTAACCTGGCGCGCAGGCGACAACATCGTCACTTTCAGTCGCGAGTTTCCGTCGAACATCTATCCGTGGTTGCGTATTCGCGACGCGTTTGGCGTCGAAGTTCGCATGTGCGAGGAACGCGACGGCCGGATCGATCTCGCGGAGCTCGAGAGTTTGATCGATCAGAACACGCGTGTCGTCGCGATCAGTCACGTGCAGTACGCATCGGGTTTCCGCATCGACCTCGAACGACTCGGCAAGCTCGTGCGCCAACGCGACGCTCTTTTCGTAGTGGACGCCATTCAGGCACTCGGAGTTGTTCCTACCGACGTGGAAGCCGAATACATCGATGTCGCCGCCGGCGCCGGTCATAAATGGCTACTGACTCCGGAAGGCGTCGCCTACCTCTACCTCTCAGACCGCGCGCGGGAAAGGATCCAACCAACGCTGGTGGGCTGGATCAGTGTTCCTAACCCGGACGACTACTTCAACTTCGAGCAGGGCTGGAACCGCGGTACTCTCGCCTGGGAAACAGGCACTGGCCCGGCCTCCCTGGTGCATGGTTTTAAGGCCAGTCTTGAGCTCCTAAGCGGTTTTGGAGTGCAGAACATCGCGAACTATCTCGAAGGACTCACGAACTACTTGTGTGAGCGTTTGCAGACGAAGAACTATGAAGTCGTGAGTTCGAGAGCTGATGGCGAGAAATCTCACATTGTTTGTATTCGAGATCGTGGCGGACGCTCAGCGATGGCGTTGTATGCGCATCTGACCGCACGAAAGATCATTACCGCGCCTCGCGGTGATCGCCTTCGGATCGCCCCACACATCTACAACACCGCTGCCGAAGTCGATGAGTTCATAAAGGCATTGCCGTAGCGAGCGATAATAGTTCGGTTGTACTCCTCACTTTGTACCGAAGGTATACAAGCGTGATAGCTTTGTGTTCCCTTCCGTACAATTTGCTAATTCCGTAAAACTCAAATCCCCCAACAAAATCGATACTGCCGCGAATTCGCATGGTCCAACACGTAGTTGGCACACCCATTGCCAACAGGGAGAATAGAACAAGAAGGGTAGATAAGGGTAAATCGGGTCAGGCTCTGAAACTGCGGTGAGTGGAGGCTTTGGGGGAGGCATCCTCTCACAGATTTAAAGCAAGCGTTTGACTCTTTTGGGGGAACGGAGTGGCGCTTGTGACGCAGTCGAAGGGCAATAATAGCGGAGCTGCTGATTGACGTTCTGACGGGGCTTGGGGGAGCCTCCCAGGAAAAGTCAGCAGCCCGCAATTTTTTTGGCCCGAATTAAACGAGAACGCGCGGAACGACAGTGATGTCAGCCCGCGCTTTTTCGTTTTAGATCCGTCTTGATCCGTGAAATCTGTGGTTTAGTTTCGCTCGCGCAGGAGGCGCGACGGATTTGTCTCGGCAGTTAAATCGTCGAGGTTTAGTCGCATCATCCCACCGGCATCCGAGAACGCGACGTCTTTCTGTTGCGAACGTCTGTAAGTGAAGAGCAGCGCTCCTAGCAGCGCTCCCATTCCCAGACATCCGATCAATGCATAACCCGACGCCTTCAGAACCGCGATCAGAACTCCGAGCGTCGTATTGATGTAGCGCTTCTCAGCTTCCTTGAAGATGTTTGGGTTCTCGCCGAGCCATTGCACGACCTGTTCGTATTTCACCTGATCGATCAACTGCTTCGCCGTCTGTTCGTCAGGAGCGTCGAACACAAAGACGACGTAGTTTCCCACTCGGCGGTATGCGGACGGCGCTGGTTGGCCCAGCTGCCATAGTTCCTTGATGCGGGCGATTATCCGGGTATCGTTATCGCTGGCCAGTTGCGGAGTATTAAACTCGACGATAAGCACCTTGCTTTGACCATACGAAGCCAGGGCCGCGTCAGCGTTTCGTGACGCATCGATCGCCGTGAACACCGGCTGCTGGATTCCCAGCAGATTCAAATCGCTAAAGTTGTGGAGATAGATTGCGGCCTTTTGTGCTTCGTCGGGACTCGGAAGATGCTTGACCAGCGCCGGAATGTCGTTCTCGCCGTGATCCAGCGTTCCGCTCAATTCTGAAATCAGCGCATCGCGAGTAGCTGAATCGATCTCCTTGTCGGATCGAAAGCTGACGAAGTGTGTACCCTTAAAGAAGGCAAAGTGGTTTGGGCCTACGAATCCCGCGGTGCCGATCGTGGGTTTGATTTCCACTCCGGCGCTCGAACCGCGAGCGTTCATGGCCCTGCGACTGAGCAGTTCGTACGCGTACGCGTCCTGACTGAAACGAGCAATCTCGACGAGTATGCGTGCGCCGTTGTTACCTACGAATTCAGCGTGTTGAGTTGCAACTGGAGTCTCACTGTAAAGTCCGACTTCATCTGAGACGGTCCCTTTTTGCGACGAAACCTGGCGAAAGTCTCCGATGCGCGCCGGCAACATCGCAGGCAACTTCGAATCAACCGTGTCTGCAAACACAGAACCGATCGAAACGAGCAAAACGCCAATCAAAACGATGACTTTAGCGAAACGCAATAAAACACTCCTCGTGCGGCCTTGTATAAACCTTTTGATTAGAAACCGTCAGGGCTTTGATGTTCCCTGAAGCTAATTCGGCAGCACGGTTTTAGTTTAATGCCAGCGTCTCAATTCACGCAAAAGAAGGTCGGCGTAATGGCGTGGGCTACTAATGTTGTGCATCACTGTTGAACCGCCGATCTCGCTGGCGTTGTCGACGATGATGTCGCCGAAACCGAGCAGACGTTGAGGAATGCTTGCGGAGACAGTGACGTCCTGGACTTTGCTGAGTGGAATGTTGCGCGTTGTGCGAGCGATGAGACCGGTATCGATCTGGAGCTTCGCGTCGGTAACCGTGTAACGAATCATGTTGCGACGGATATGGTAGTAAGCCGGAATCAACAGCAACGCCAGTGCAAGCGGAATCGAGATCGTCGCCGGCAGACCAATGGTGGCAAGCAGAAACACAAGCGCGATACCGCCGAGTACAGCCAGAGCATAGCCGGCCTTGATAAAGATCATCGTCGGCCGGACGGTGAAGACCGTGTGTTCGAGATCGTCATCGGCGTTGATTTCGAGCGCGCGCGACTGGAGCCGGGCGATTCGCGTCGCTTCGGGATCGGCGACAGCGGAGCCGCAATTTGAACAGAAACGGACGCTGGGGGTTACGTAAGCTCCGCAACTGGAACAGGTCATAGATTCGGATCCTCGGGCATGATGATACATACTTCTGCGGACCAGAAAAAGTTCTCAAGTAAAAGCCAGCCCACAGATTACACAGATTTTGCCGATCAATCTGCTGATCTGCGCGGATGCTCTTAATCTGTGTAATCTGCGGATTGGATTACTGGCTGACTAACTGTAGGCGCCCGTCAGGCAGTTTCGCCATGAAAACGGTGCGTTCGTAGATATCGAGTGGCTTGGGATCTTTTTGGGCTATTTGTCCGCTGGAAAGAAGATTCGCTTTAGCGGCCGCCTCAGGATCGCGAATCAGGCTGTAACGACGGCCGATCCGCCGCACGTACTCCTGCGTCTCGTTGTAGGGCGGGACCTGATATCCATACTTCATCACCGCGCCCTCACCGGCGTTGTAACCAGCCAGCGCGAGCCGGACATCTCCGGCGAAGAGGTCGAGCAGGAAGCGCATGTAGCGGGCGCCACCTTCGATGTTCTGCTTCGGATCCCAGATGTTCTTGACGCCAAAACGGATGGCAGTAAAGGGCATCAACTGCATCAGCCCGCGCGCGCCTTTGTGTGAAAGTGCCCGAGCTTTGAAACTCGATTCCTGATGCATGATGGAGTAGAGCAGGAGCGGGTCAACGGAGTTGCGCTTTCCGCTTTCGACGATGAAGTCATCGACTTCCGAGTTCCCGGTCGTGAATCCACCGAGCGATGGGTTAATGGGCTGGCTGGTCAAGTGAACCAGCGCGCCCGGAGCGGGTGTGTACGTGTAGTTTCGCGAACTGGTCAGCCGCTTCGTGCCGGAAACGAGCTTCTTGGCGGGCTCGACTTTTGGGGTTTGAATCTGGACTGCGTTGGCGAAGTCGAAGTTATCGACCTGATAGCCGGATTGAGTTTGCGCGAAGACGGACGACGCGGATAAAGCAATTATGGCCAGTAGGGGTAATAATTTTCGCATTTGTTCGCGTATTGCCGTTGAGTTTTGGGGTCAAGAGGTGAGGGCTTATCGAGCGATTCAACTAAGCCGACAGGGGATGGTAACACAGGGGTTTAACGATTGCCAACATGTTTGACGCTTGACAAGGCATGTAGAATCTAGGCGTTTTCGGAAGAACCTCACACTCAACCATTAACCCGCGCGCTCTGCGCGCCTCACAAAAGGATGAAAACGAATGAGAAAATTCCTCGCACTCACTCTGCTACTGCTCTGTGTCCTCAACACCGGAGTAATAGCCCAGACCGCAACTTCCAACACCCAGGCCGGCACGAAACAAGGAACCAAGCGTGGTCCCATCTTTCGCGCCACCAGGGAACAAATCAACCAGGCCCAGGCGCTTCTTAAAGAGCGCGGATTTTACGCCGGAGAACAGCTCGGTAAGCTTGACGATGCGACGCGTGAGGGACTGCGCAAGTATCAACAGGCGGAGGGTCTGAAGGTGACCGGCACGCTCAACAAGATCACCCTGGAGAAGATGAACATCGCTCTGACCGAGAAACAGAAGAGCATGTAAAACAGCCACGGATTACGCGGATGAAAAACAGATTAATCCGTATTCATCCGCGTAAATCTGTGTTCTAACTCATGAGTCGTTCCACGATCTCGAAGCTCTTCTGCAAAGCAGCAGCTAGGTTCTCGGGCTGGTTGCCGCCGCCTTCAGCCATGTCGGCCTTACCACCACCGCGGCCGCCAACCATCGGCGCCAGTTCTTTAATCACCTGGCCCGCCGGAACCTTGCCCGTCAAATCGGAAGAGGTGCGAACGATCAGTGAGACTTTTCCATCACTGCTTCGCCCGAGGACAACCACTCCCGACTTGATCCGCGCCAGCAGCGTATCCGAAAGCTGGCGCATCGCCGCGGCATCGAGCCCGCTCGCTTCGCGCGCCAGAACCTTGACGCCTGCGACTTCGCGCGACTCATCGCCATTCGCAGAAGCACCGGCCGCCCCACTCGCGATCTTCAGTCGTAAGTCTTCAGCTTCACGCCGCGCTTTCTTCAACTCGTCCTGTAGACGCGTCACGGTGTTCGTTAAATCGCCGCGCGAAGTTCGTAGCCCGCTGCTGAGTCCGTCTACCAGAACTTCCGCTTCACGGAACCGCTCATAGGCATCCATGCCGGTGATTGCGCGAATACGTCTAACGCCCGACGCGATCGACTCGTCGCTCGTGATCTTGAACAGACCGATGTCTCCGGTGGCGCGCACGTGCGTGCCGCCGCAGAGTTCTTTCGAGAAGATTCCCTCGACACCTTTGATCGACAGCACACGCACCTGCTCACCGTACTTCTCCCCGAACAGGGCCATCGCACCCGAGCGCATCGCTTCCTCGATCGCCATCACGTCTGTCTGAACCGGTTCGTTACGCAGGATGTGATAGTTGACCAGCCGCTCGATCTCTTCTCTTTCCGTCGCAGTGAGTGGCTGATAATGTGAATAGTCAAAACGCAAATACGTCGGCGCTACAACCGATCCTGCTTGCTTGACGTGCGTGCCCAACACCTCGCGCAGTGCGGCGTGCATCAGGTGCGTCGCGGTGTGATTGCGTCTGGTGGCATCACGCTTCTCAACGTCAACTTCCGCGGACACCACATCGCCAACTTTGAAACTGCCCTTCTCGACCCTCACCTTGTGGACGATCAGACCCTGTACGGGAGAGTACGTATCACCAACGAGGGCGAGTGCGGTGGTTGGACCAACAATCATGCCAACGTCTCCGACCTGGCCACCGCTCTCGCTATAGAAGGGAGTGCGATCCAAAACAATCTCGCCTTCTTCGCCTTCGTTCAACGAGTCAACTTCGGCGACCTTAATCAGCGCCACGACCTTCGCGTCGCTCACACGCGTCGTCTCATAACCCTTAAATTCCGAGCGCCCGACTCTCGCTGCTACGGTTCCATAGACCGGATTAGTCTTCGCCTTTGCCTCACCCTTGTCGGTTGCGGTTGTTTGCTGGAGCTCCTGGAGTGCCTTATCGAACGACGAACTAAACTCCTCTTCGTCGATCGCGAACCCACGCTCTTCAAGGCCTACGCGGATCAGATCGCGCGGAGTTCCAAACGTGTCGTAGAGCCGCGCCAACGTCTTGTACTCCGGCATTGCGCCTTTGCTGGCCGAGAACACCTCGTCCAGCTTGTTCAATCCGACCGTGAGAGTTGAGCGAAAACGCTCTTCCTCAAGGCTCACCATCTTCTGCATGAACTCGCGCTGCGTTTCGAGTTCGGGATACGCGTCCTTCATCAGATCAACGACAAAGTTGGCGACCTGATTAAAGAACGGGCCTTCGAAGTGAAGCGTGTGGTGACCCTGGTAGATCGCGCGCCTCATGATCTTGCGCAACACGTAGTTGCGTCCTTCGTTGCCGGGCAGAATTCCATCGGCAATCGAAAACGCCGTGGCGCGCGCGTGGTCGGCGATGACGCGCATCGCAAACCCTTCCTGCGTTTCCGGTTCGTAGTTGCGATCCGCGAGCTTGGCGGTGAAATCGATGATCGGACGAATCAGATCCGTGTCGTAGTTTGACTTCACTCCCTGTAGCACAACCGCCAGACGTTCGAGGCCGGCGCCAGTGTCTACTGAAGGCGCGGGCAGTGGATCGAGCTTGTATTTGCCCGGTTCAATCTCACTGCGATCAAACTGCATGAAGACCAGGTTCCAGATCTCCATGATCGTGTCGCCTGGTCCGTTAACGTTTGCCGCACAGTTCTCCGGATCGTCCGGACTCGGACCCATGTAGTAATGGATCTCGCTGCATGGACCACACGGCCCGGTCTCACCCATCTGCCAGAAATTATCCTTGCGGCCAAAACGCAGCACTCTCTCTCTCGGCGCGCCGACCTGTTGCCAAAACTTCTCCGCATCTTCATCAGGCGGCACATCCTCGTCGCCTTCATAGACCGTGAACCATAGCCGCGCCGGATCTAGTTTCAGAACGTCTACAAGTAACTCCCAGGCAAGCTTGACCGCCTCTTCCTTGAAGTAATCACCAAACGAAAAATTGCCGAGCATCTCGAAAAACGTGTGATGCCGGGCGGTCTTGCCAACTTCGTCGAGATCGTTGTGCTTGCCGCCTGCGCGGACGCACTTCTGCGACGAAGTCGCGCGCACATACTCGCGCTTCTCCAAACCGAGAAACGTGTCCTTAAACTGATTCATTCCGGCGTTGGTGAACAACAACGTCGGGTCGTTGGCAGGCAGCAGTGGAGAGGAACGCACGCGCGTATGCCCGTGCTCCTCAAAGAATTTCAAAAACGCTTCGCGAACTTCGTTACCAGTCATAAGCTTCCGAGTTTACCTGACATCCGCATCATCCGTGAAATCAGTGGCTAATGAGCGGACCTTATCGCTGACGAGCTCAAACGGAAATCCCCGCCGCAGTAAATGATCGAACAGACTTTTGGCCTCGACCCGGTTCTTCGGCCGCCCGCGAATGCGCAGACGCTTGGCAATCGCCTGATCGATCAACTGCTCCTCCGATGTTTCGGCATAAACCATCTCGAGCGCTTCGTTCGCCACGCCGCTTTCAACCTTCTTGAACTTCAGATCACGTTCGAGCCGCCGGCGCCCGACCGGTTTCTGTTTCACTTTGTAAGACGCGTAGCTAAACGCGAACCGCTCGTCGTTGAGGTACCCATACTCTTCAAGCCGGGCAATCACCGTGTTCACAACCTCTTCATTCGCACCCTTGCCGCGCAGCAAACGTTCGCGCAGTTCCGCCACCGACCGCGGCTTCGCAGCCAGCAGTTTGACAGCACGCTCAAATGTACGTCGTAAGAGCTCAGCCACAGATTCCACAGATTAAACGGATCGAAAAAGAAAAGAAACTGTCTAAAATAGGCTCTATGGATGGTGTTCTGGTGATCGATAAGCCGCCGGGTATGACGTCGCACGACGTAGTCGCGCGTGCGCGTCACATTCTGCACGAACGTCGCATCGGTCACACCGGCACACTCGATCCTTTCGCGACCGGCGTGCTCGTCGTCCTGCTCGGCAAAGCCACACGACTCGCACAGTTCCTCAGCGGCGTTGACAAGGAATACGAGGCGATCATTCGACTTGGTTTTGCGACCGACACCGGCGACCGCACCGGCAATCCGATTGCTGGTCCAGAGCTTCCTGCAAACAAGACCTGGAACGAGCAGGAGTTCGAAGCCGCAATGCAAAGCCTCCGCGGTGACATAGACCAACTGCCGCCGATGTATTCAGCGAAGAAAGTTAAAGGTAAAAAACTCTACGAACTCGCGCGGCGCGGCGAGACCATCGAACGCGCGCCCATACACGTTTGCATTCACGAGTTCGAAGCAATCAAGCCTGACAGCCAGCTAGTCAAAGACAATCTCGACGGCACCTTCGACTTTCACGCGCGAGTTTCGTGTTCTTCCGGGACTTACGTCAGAGCACTCGCGGAAGATTTCGGCAAGCGTTTGTACGTTGGCGCTCATCTGGCTGAGCTAAGACGAACGCGCGTCGGCGACCTGAAGATAGATCAGGCAATTACGCTCGAACAGTTAAAGGTCCATTTTGGCGAAGAGTCGCTGGGCACTGTTGTGCTCCCGCCCGGAGCGGCGCTCTCCCGGCTCCCTTTCGTGCATCTAACGGCCGAGGACGTGAGACGGGCAAGTCACGGAAGAGAGGTGAACGTTGCGGAAGCTGAATGGGCCGATGGTGAGAACGTAGTGATGTCTGACGCGACTGAGCAGTTGATTGGGATTGGTCAATATGACGCCGCTGCCAAGCGCCTGCATCCACGCGTTGTGCTTGCCGGGGAAACATAAGTTTTTACGGTCTTAGTTTAGAGTTCAACCTTAGGTTGCGCTCTCGTAGGGTAGCAAGCTAAAGCTTGAACTCTGAACGAAACTCTGAATCGAAGAGTCGAACGTAAAAATAAGCATTGACTTCGCTCCTTAGCCCCTGTGCTATACTTGCGCGCAAGGAAGCGCGCGTGTAGTCCGCTTCCACAAGTTGTTTCCCTCCGGATCTCCGTTTGAACTCGATCATTGAGAAGAGGTGCCTCGAGGACGCAGCTCACGCTGACGCGCGCGTGAGGCGTATCACGAAGCACTAAAAGGGCGAAACCGCAGTTCCCCGACGAAAGCGGTTGATGTTAACTATAGCGTGGCCTCTCCCCACACGCTGTCCAATGCGCGAAAGCCGAAGAGGTTTCAAAGGCTATGCAAGAGCAGGATGGCAAAAAACAATTCAACATTAGTGAACGTTTGGAAGATCTGCGCCGCGAACACGAGGCGCTGCGTTGGGAAGGATCGTTTCGAGAATACTTCGAGTTAGTAGCCCAGAACCCACGCATAGCTCAGCTTTCACACGCTCGCATCAACGACATGGTTCATGCCGCAGGCATCGAGCGGCTCAATGAGGGTACGCAGCACGAAGTCCTCTCCTACAATTTCTTTGCCGGCGAACTCTTTGGCATTGAAGAACCGATCGCCAGAATTGTTGAGTATTTCAAGTCGGCCGCACAGCGGCTCGAAGTGCGCAAGCGTATCCTGTTGCTGATGGGCCCGGTCGGTGGCGGCAAGTCGACAATCGTCAACATGCTCAAGCGCGGTCTCGAGGATTGGACCAAGAACGAAGGCGGAGCAGTTTATGCGATCAAAGACTGCCCGATGCACGAAGAACCACTTCATCTCATTCCACATCAACTGCGCGGGGAAGTTGAAAAACACTACGGCATTTATATTGAAGGCGATCTTTGCCCGCAGTGTCGTTATGCGCTGGAGAAGACCTATGGCGGGCGTCATGAGGAGGTCAAAGTTCATCGCGTCGCGTTTTCGGAGAAGGAACGCGTCGGTATCGGCACGTTTTCGCCGAGCGATCCGAAGTCGCAGGACATTACCGAGCTCACCGGATCGATCGATCTCTCGACGATCGGCGAGGTTGGAGTTGAATCGGATCCGCGTGCTTATCGTTTCGACGGCGAGCTGAACATCGCGAATCGCGGTTTGATGGAATTCGTCGAGATGTTGAAGGTAGACGAGAAGTTTCTCTACAGCCTGCTGACGCTTTCGCAGGAGCAGAGCATCAAGACCGGCCGCTTCGCGATGATCTACGCCGATGAGGTCATCCTTTCGCACTCGAACGAAAACGAGTACATCGCTTTTGCCGGCAATCGTAAATCTGAAGCGCTACAGGACCGCATCATCCTGGTGAAGGTGCCCTACAACCTGCGCGTTTCGCAGGAAGAGCGGATTTACGACAAGCTTTTGCACCAGTCAGAGGCGCTGCGCAACGTCCATCTCGCGCCACACACGTTAAAAGTCGCGGCGATGTTTGCAGTGATGACTCGCCTTGAAGAACCCAAGCGCCAGAACGTGGACATCGTGAAGAAGATGAAGCTTTACGATGGCGAAGACGTCGAAGGTTACAAGTCGAAGGATGTGCGCGAGTTGAAAGAAGAGACCATCCGCGAAGGCATGGACGGCATCTCGCCTCGTTACATCATCAACCGGCTCTCGAGCGCGCTCGTGCGCGATGGCGTGACGTGTATCAACCCGATCGATGCATTGCGCGCGATCAAAGACGGTTTTGAACAGCACACCGGCATCAGCAGCGAACAGCGCGAGCGCTACTTGAACCACATCTCGCAGGCGCGCAAGGAGTACGACGAGCTCGCGAAGATCGAAGTGCAACGCGCGTTTGTGTATTCGTTTGAAGAGATGGCGCGCACGATGTGCAACAACTATCTCGACAACGTCGAGGCTTTCTGTAACAAGGAGCGAATCAAGGATCCGATCACCGAAGAGGAGATGGAGCCGGACGAGCAGTTAATGCGCTCGATCGAAGAGCAGATTGGAATCTCCGAGAACGCGAAGAATACATTCCGGCAGGAGATCCTGATCCGCATTTCTTCGTACGCTCGCAAGGGCAAGCCGTTTGAGTACAACTCGCACGAGCGTTTGAAAGAGGCGATCGAGAAGAAGATCTTTGCCGACTTGAAGGACGTGGTGAAGATCACGACTTCCGCCAAGACCCCCGATCCGGATCAACTGCGAAGGATCAACGAGGTTGTCGATCGGCTCGTGAAGGAGCACGGATACTGCCCGGTTTGTGCTAACGAGTTGCTGACCTACGTCGGCACCTTGTTATCAAGGTAGAATTGACCACAGATATCACGGATAAAGACGGATGAGGGTCTAGTGACTGGAATCCGTTTTTATCCGTTTAATCTGTGTATATGAAGAAACGATACTGGATCGCGGGTGCAGCAACGCTGGCCATTGCCGGCAAGTTGCTCTTGCGTCCACGTGATGCGGATTGGGACAAGAACCGCGCGGTCGTTTTTCACTCCGAGCACTCGAGATTTCTCGACGTCGAGGGAATCCGGGTCCACTATCAGGAGGCCGGCGATCCGAAAGCGCCGGCGATGATTCTGATACACGGCTTTGCGTCGTCGACGCTGGTCTGGAGCAAAGTATTTCTCCGCCTGGCCGAAGCAGGCTATCGAGTAATCGCGCTCGACATGCTGGGCTTCGGTTACTCCGCCAAACCAAAGAACGGCGAGTACACGATTCCCGGCCAGGCCAAACTCATAACTCGCCTGCTCGACAGTCTCGGCATTCCGCGAGCGATCTTCATCGGCAGTTCGTATGGCGGCGCAGTGGCTGCAACTTGCGCATTGGATTATCCGGATCGAGTCGAGAAGTTAATCCTGGTTGGTACTGTTAGTAACAATCGACCGCTCGAGTTCAAACTGATGCGTGTGTTTAGTTCGCCGCTGGTTAGTGAAGTCGTGTCGCCGCTGTTGCTCGGTTCACGCCGTTTACTCCGCCGCCGCATGAAGCGTGTTTACGATCGACATTCATGGGTGATGGATGAGCGACGTGTGGACGCACGACATTTGCCGCTGCGAGCGGCAGGCACGCATCGCGCGATCATCCGCACGGTGCGCGGTTGGGACGCTGAACGCATCTCGAGAGACGCGCATCTAATCGGACAACCTACTCTCCTGCTTTGGGGTGAAAACGATCGCGAGATCCCGCTTGCTGAGGGCGAGCGATTACATGAGGAGATCCCGGGCTCGCGCTTGGTAGTTTTTCTGAAATGCGGCCACTTGCCTCATGAAGAATACCCGGAGGCATTTACAAATGTGGTGACCGATTTCTGTGAAATGAAATCGGCGTAATCTGTGGATGGTGTTTTATGTCAATCCAACGCAACGACTGGTCACTGCAACGCAAGGGCATCATCGATCAGGAGCGCCACAAGGATCGTGTAAAGGAAGCAATTCGTAAGAACCTGGGCTCGATTGTTTCCAACGAGGCCATCATCCTCTCGGATGGAAAGCGCACGGTCAAAGTACCGATCAAAGCGCTCGACGAGTACAAGTTTCGGTTCAATCACCAGAAAGCGAAACACGTGGGCCAGGGCGATGGAAAGACGCGTGTTGGCGACGTGATCGGACGCGAGAGTCGTCCCGGCGGTGGTCAGGGATCGGGACAGGCTGGGTCGGAAGCGGGCGCAGACTACTACGAAGCCGAAGTAAACATCGACGAACTCGCCGCATTGATCTTCGAAGATCTCCAGCTCCCTTACCTGGAAGAAAAGGCAAAGAAAGCGGTCCAGTCGCGCAAGACGCAGTTCAATGAGATCCGCCGCACCGGCGTCATCGCCAATCTCGACAAGCGACGAATGATTCTCGAAAACATTCGCCGCAACGCGCGCGAAGGCAAGGCGCGTTTTGGCGATATCAAGAAAGAGGATCTGCGCTTCAAGACGTGGGAAGAGGTGATGCGCTACGAATCAAACGCGGTCGTCATTGCGATGATCGACGTTTCCGGTTCGATGGGTGAGTTCAAAAAATACATCGCGCGGAGCTTCTATTTCTGGATGGTCCGGTTTTTGAGGACGAAGTACGACAACGTCGATATTGTTTTCATCTCGCATCACACGGAAGCGAAGGAAGTAACCGAAGAGCAGTTTTTCACGCAGGGCGAATCGGGTGGAACGGTGGTCTCTTCCGCGTATCAATTGGCGCTTGACGTGATCAAGCAACGGTATCGTCCTTCGGATTGGAACATCTATCCATTCCACTTCTCCGATGGTGACAACTACTACTCGGACAACGAAGAAGCCGTGCGACTAGCGGACGAACTAATCTCGACTTGCAATCTGTTTGGTTACGGCGAGATCGGCGAGGAGGGCTCGTCGAGTTACCGCAGATCTTCCGGTGCGCTGCTTTCGATCTTCAGCGACCGGCTGCAACACAAGGATCGTTTCGTCGGCGTGCGTATCGACGACAAGGAAGACGTCTACCCGGCATTGAAGCAGTTTTTTGGACGAAGGGGCGTGGAGACACCCTCTGTGTAATCTGTGAATGGGTTTTATGGAAGACAAAGAAATCAAAGATCTCGAAAAGGCCGTCGAGCAGATTTGGGAAGTCGCTCGTCGCTTCGGTCTGGATCCGTACCCGACGAACTTCGAGATCGTCCCGGCCACAGTGATGTATGAAGTCGGCTCTTATGCCCTGCCCGGCCGTTATTCCCACTGGACCTTCGGCAAGACTTACCATCGCATGAAAACGATGTACGACTTTGGTCTATCTAAGATCTACGAAGTCGTCATCAACACGAATCCGGCGTATGGCTTTCTGCTGGAGACGAACAGTCCGATCCAGAACAAGATGGTGATCGCGCACGTGCTGGGTCACGTCGATTTCTTCAAGAACAACCTGTATTTCTCCAAGACCAACCGTCGCATGGTTGAAAGCGTCTCCACTCACGCGCAGCGCATGATGGAGTACGAGTTCAAGCACGGCAGGAAAACAGTCGAGCGGTTCCTCGACGCCGTGCTGGCGATCGAAGAGCATATCGATCCGTACTTCTTCATCAAACGCGAGATACCGGTTGCGGAGGAAAGGCGCCGCGCCGAGCTTCGGCCGAAGGATGGGCCTTACGATGACCTCTGGTTTCTCGATAAGCGGGAACGTGTGTCCCGGGACCAGAATGAAGAAGAGACTAATGAACCGCGTGAGCGTTTACCTGAGAAGGACCTGCTTTTCTACATCATGAAAAACTCGCCGTCGCTCGCTGCCTGGCAGCGCGATGCGATCGCGATGGTTCATGAAGAGATGGAGTACTTCGTGCCTCAGATGCAGACGAAGATCATGAACGAGGGTTGGGCCAGCATCTGGCACGCGCGCATCATGCGAGAGCTGGATTTGAGTGACAACGATCATATCGAGTTCGCGAATCTGCATTCGGGTGTGGTTTCGCCGCAGAAGGGACAGTTAAATCCTTACTATCTCGGTTACAAGATTTACGAAGACATCGAGCGACGCTGGAATGAGCCTTCGAACGAAGAGCGTGAGAAGTTTGGTCGCAAGGGCAATGAAGGGCGAGACAAGATCTTCGAGGTTCGCGAACTGGAGAACGATGTTTCCTTCCTGCGTAATTATCTGACTGAAGGGTTGTGTGAAGAGCTCGATCTTTTCGTGTTCGAGTTGATTGAGGAAGAGGAGTGGACGATCACCGAGAAGCGTTGGGAGAAAGTGCGCGATCAGCTTGTTGCCAATATGACGAACTTCGGCTTTCCGTACTTAGAGGTTGAGGACGGTGATTATAACGGCAATCGCGAACTCTATCTGAAGCACCGTTACGAAGGCACTGAACTCGAGATGCGCTACGGGCGCAAAGCGCTCGAGCACGTTTACACGCTCTGGGGCCGCCCCGTGCACCTGGAAACGGTGATCGACGACGAGTCCACCGTGTTGCATTTTAACGGCGACGAGCACGGAGAGGACTAACACGGATAACACGGATAAAATCCGGATTTTGATCCGTGTCATCCGTGTTACATATTCAGCGCTTTACCGACTGACGCGTCCCTTCTCACCCTCCAAATCTTCGAATCCAGATAGTAATGAATAAACGCATATCCCCACAGAAACGAGATTCCAAGCTGAGTCGCGAAAGACGGTCCCGCGTTATTTAGTAGCTGCCGTGGTCCCTGGTAAATCACACCAAAAATGATTCCGAAGACTACATAGAAAAGTACACGCCGGCTGATCACTTCAGCCGCACCGTATTTCTCACGCGCTCCTCTGTACTTCTGATTGTGAAACCAGATCAGCCGGTGATACTGGAAGTTGTGATAGATCGTGAGTATCGCAACGATCGCAATCGGCTTATGCGGCATGGGCGTCAGCAGCACGATCCAGTGCATCGGGATTGCCGCCGCGAGTAAAAGATACTTCGGCACATTCAAAGGCTCGCCAACGATTCCACGCTGCACCTGACGGCCCAGCCAAACCACAAAGAATACGATCGTTCCAACCAGCA
>JBIOVO010000200.1:0-41003 GCA_044867735.1 Pyrinomonadaceae bacterium
ATGCTCCTAGCGGGCAAAGAAACATGATGCTCCTAACGGAGCAAAGAAACATGCTGCTCCTAACGGAGCAAAGAAACATGCTGCTCCTAACGGAGCAAAGAAACATGCTGCTCCTACGGAGCAAAGAAACATGCTGCTCCTAACGGAGCAAAGAAACATGCTGCTCCTAACGGAGCAAAACCAACGCCAATGATTGAACAACTCCTAAAAGATCTGCGCTACGGCGCGAAGATGCTTTTGAAGAGCAAAGGCATCACGATTGTCGCTGTCATCTCACTCGCGGTTGGTATCGGCGCAAACTCAGCGATCTTCAGTCTCATGAACTCGGTCATGTGGCGCCCGCGTCCGGTCGCGCAGCCGGAGCAACTCGTCGAGCTTTATGTTGGCGAAGCGGAACAGCCCTATCAAACCAGTTCTTATCCGAGTTACCTCGAACTCCGCGACCGCAATGAAGTCCTCTCCGGGCTCGCCGCGTACAGCGTGCGGCAGTTCAAGCTCGGTGGCGCAAACGAGGTCGAGCAGATCCTCGGTGAGGCGGTGAGCGGAAACTACTTCGACCTATTAGGCGTCACCGCTCAAAAAGGCCGCACCTTCCTCGCCGAAGAAGATCAGGCGCCTGGTCGAAATCCCGTGGTCGTCATCGGCCACGGCTTGTGGCAGCGGAGATTCAGCTCAGATCCTGATCTGGTCGGCAAGACTATTACCGTCAACGAGAAGGCACTGACGGTCGTCGGCATCGCGCCGCCGCAGTACACCGGAATGATTCGCGGCATCGCGATCGACCTGTGGGTCCCGACGATGATGATGCCCGCGCTGGACCAGGCGGGTGAAGGAATCGTGAGCAGCCGTGGCAATCGCTGGCTCTTCCAGGTTGGCCGGCTCAAGCCGGACACAACTCTCGCCCAGGCCCGCGCGCGGTTTGATCTGCTCACACGCGACATGCAAGCCGCGCATCCGGAAGAGTGGATGTGGAAGAGACCAAACGGAACTCCGCGAGAGTTGTTAGTGACGGTGCTTCCTGAGAGCGAAACCCGCGTTCATCCGGATGCACACGCCGCCGCATATGGAATCTTCGCCTTGCTTTTCGTGATCGTAAATCTGGTTATGCTGATCGCTTGTATGAATCTGGCGAGTATGTTGCTCGCGCGTGCCGTTTCGCGACGCAAGGAGATGGCCGTCCGCCTGGCGCTCGGCGCGAGTCGCTTGAGGCTCATCCGGCAGTTATTGACTGAAAGCGTTCTTCTTTCGCTGATCGCCGGCGCCGCCGGGATCCTGCTCGCGGTTTGGCTGCTCGGTCTGATCATCTCGTTCATGCCTCCCCTTCCGGAAGGTTTGCGCGTCGCACTCGATCTGCGGCTCGACTGGCGTGTTGTGGTCTACACGGTTGCGTTTTCAACCATCACTGGAATTCTCTTTGGTCTCGCTCCCGCCCTACGCAGCTCGAAAGCCGACGTCTCTACGGTTCTCAAAGACGACTCGAACCTGTTCACTAGTCTCTATCACAAATCACGCGTACGCATGGCGCTCGTCGTGGTCCAGGTTTCGTTCTCACTGTTGCTTTTAATCGGAGCGGGGTTGGTTCTGCGTACTCTGGAGAAGATCAGACCCACGCGTTTGGGCTTCAGCACAGACAACATCCTCGTCGCGCCGGTTACACTGGAAGAAGGGAAGTACGACAGACCGAAGCGCCAGGAGTTTTACCGGCGACTATCGGAGCGTGTCGCGGCTTTACCAGGAGTGCAAGCGGCGAGTTTGGCCGATCAGGTACCCGGAAACTTCATGGGAAGCGCGCGGCGTGGCGTTGCGATTGAAGGCTATCAGCCTCAGCCCGGCGAGAGTCTGCATCTGGATTCGATGATCGTTGGTCCAAACTACTTCACCAACATGAAAGTCCCGATCGTACAGGGACGTGACTTCGACGAACGTGATCGCGAAGGCGCGCCGTGCGTGGGGATAATCAATGAGGCATTTGGGAAGAGATACTTCCCGTCCGGCGGTTCACCTCTGGGCCGGCATCTCATCAGGGAAGAAACTCGAGGCCAGAAGACGTTCTGTGAGGTCGTCGGTGTCATACGCGACAACGATTGGCAATCGTTGAAGAAGGAAACTACTCCTGTTTTTGTTCTTCCGATACAGCAGGTGGATCATGAACGCATGACGCTTTTGGTTAGCAGCGCCGGCGATCCGAGGAGTCTGATACCGGCAGTGCGCGGCGTCGTCCGTGAACTCGACCCGAACCTTCCGGTCTCTGACGTGCAAACGCTTGGCGACTACTTTAGTGTTGGACTTTATCCGTTTCGAATGCTGGCGGTTGTGATGGGCGCTTGCGGCGGGATGGCGTTGCTGCTGGCGACGCTCGGCATCTACGGAGTCGTTTCGTATTCAGTAGCTCAACGCACGCGCGAACTCGGCATCCGCATGGCGCTCGGCGCCATGCAAAAAGACATTCTCAAGATGGTGATCCGGCAGGGAATGGTTTTGGTAATCGTTGGATTGGCAGTGGGGCTGTTGCTGTCGATCGCGTTGACGCGGTTGTTGACGAGTTCGCTGGTTGAACTGGAACTGTTCTTCCCGGTCAGTGAGACTGACTCGTTGACGTTCGTGAGCGTTACGCTCCTGCTGGCACTTGTCGCACTCGTCGCGTGTTATATTCCCGCGCGACGCGCGACGAGAGTCGATCCGATGGAAGCGCTACGATACGAGTAAAACGGATCACACGGATAATGACTGATTTTCGCTACGCATTAAGAAGTTTACGGAAGCAGCCGGGGTTTGCGGCTGTGGTTGTTATCACGCTTGCGCTCGGTATCGGTGCGAGCACGGCGATCTTCAGTGTCGTGAATACCGTGCTGCTGCGACCGTTGCCCTTTCCGAATTCAGAACGGCTGCAAGTCGTTTGGGGAAACTACCGTACGCTGAACATCAAACGTCTGCCCGCGAAGGCCGCCGAGTATGACGACTACGCAAAGCAGAGCGAAGTTTTTGATGCGGTAGCGGCTTACACAAACCATAGTTTCAACGCCTCGACCGGCTCCGAGCCGGAACGGATTCGCGGAGCTTACGTGTCAGCGAACCTGTTCCCGATGCTCGATGCTCACGCCGCGGCGGGTCGCGTCTTCGCTGCTGATGAGCAGCAGGACGGCCGCAATCGAGTGGTAGTGCTAAGCGATGGTTACTGGCAACGACGTTTTGCAGGCGACCGCGGCGTCATCAATCAAAGCATCACTCTCGATAACGAGACTTACACCGTGATCGGCGTGATGCCACCCGCGTTTCAATTTCCTCATGCGAGTTTCTCGTGGAGCGAGCCCGCCGATGTTTGGCTACCGCTGAGTTACACGTCCGAACAGGTTGCGAGCCGGCGAGGTCCATACTTTCTCAGGGTGCTGGGCCGGCTGGCGACGGGCGTGACTGTCGATCAGGCACGTTCGCACATGAACGCACTCTCGCAGCGTTTCGAACGCGAGTTGCCGGGTTATCGTGGACCAAACGGAGAAGACGGCGGCTGGCACATCACCGTCATGCCCTTGCAGGAAGAGGTCGTAGGCGGCAGCCGTCGCGCGTTGCTGGTCTTGCTGTTTTCTGTCGGGCTGTTGCTGCTGATCGCGTGTGCAAACGTCGCGAACCTGTTGTTGATGCGATCGGCGAAGCGACACAAGGAGCTGGCGATTCGCGCGGCGCTTGGGGCGAGTCGTTGGACGCTCGTGCGGCAGTTGTTGGTTGAAGGAGTGGTGCTGGCGACGTTGGCGGCGCTGCTGGCGCTGGCGTTTGTGGGTTGGGGAGTTGAATTGTTAGCCGCGCTTGGCCCATCGATCGTGCCGCGGGCGTCCGAGGTTGGTGTGGACGCGCGCGTCTTTGGTTTCGCAGCGTTGACTGTCGCGGTAATCAGTATCGGTTTTGGTCTGGTTGCGGCGCGACCCGTCTCAGGGTTCGATTTGCAGGAGTCCTTAAAGAGCACGCGACAGGCGGGAGGAGCGCGGCCGCGGAAGTGGAGTAACGTGCTCGTCGTTGCTGAAGTCTCGCTTGCAGTTTTGTTATTGGTGGGTTCGGGCTTGCTGGTGAGAAGTCTGCTGCATTTACAACAAACCGATCCGGGAATCGTTGCCGACCAGTTGCTGAGCGTTGAGATCGATCTTTCCGCCGCCGCATATCGCGAGCCGGATCGTGCGTCAGAGTTCTATCGACGACTGGCGACGCAGGTTGAGTCACTGCCTGGTGTTCAGAGTGCGAGTTTTGGCACAGTGCAACCGTTGAGTGGCGCCGCGGGCAGCGATCCATTTGCGATCGAAGGCAGGCCGCTCGATCCAAACAATCTCACGTCCGCGGGCTGGCAACTCGTCGGCGCCAACTATCTCACGACACTCGGAATTCCATTGGTCAAGGGCAGAGACATAACTCACCACGACATCGCTGCGGGCGCACCTCCGGTTGCCGTCATCAACGAAAAGATGGTCGCTCGTTACTGGCCCAACGAAGATCCGATCGGACGCCGCATCACGCTCGGTCTCCCGCGTCCTGACAATCCCTGGATCACGATCGTCGGCATCGCGAAAGACGTTCCGCATCGCGCGATCGATTCGCAGCCGGAACCTGACTGGTACACGTCGCGAGTGGTTTCGCCTCAGCGTCACCGCTATTTGTTTGTGCGAAGCGCGCTGCCGGCGTCAACAATCACCGCGGCGATTCGTAGTGAAGTCGCAGCAATCGATCGTCAGCAACCGTTAACGAGCGTGAAAACGATGAACGACGTGATCGGCGCGACGACCGCGCCGCGTCGTTTTAATGCGCTTTTGCTCGGAGTCTTTGCCGCCATCGCGTTAGTGTTGGCGACTCTCGGAATCTACAGCGTGATTTCTTATTCGATCACTTTGCGGACACAGGAGATCGGCATCCGCATGGCGTTGGGCGCGCGGAGAAGCGGGATACTGCTGATGGTGCTGCGAAGTGGAATGACACTCACGTTGTTGGGAGCCGCCATCGGATTGGCCGGCGCTTTCGCCCTCACGCGTTGGATGTCTAGCCTGTTGTTTGGTATCACTGCGTCGGATCCGATGACGTATGTGATTGTCCTGCTGGTTTCCGCCGGAGCTGCGTTGCTGGCGTGCTCCATTCCAGCGCGCCGTGCCACCAGAGTTGATCCGATCGTGGCGCTGCGGTATGAATAAGCCACAGATTAACGGATTACACAGATCAAATGCCTCGCATTCTAATCGCTGACGATCAAGCCGATGTCCTGGCGGCCCTAAGCCTGCTGTTGAAGGGCGAACGCTTTCAAATTGAGAGCGCCTCGTCTCCCGAAGGTGTCATCAGATCGCTCGAGACACACGAGTTCGATGTGGTGCTGATCGATCTCAACTACGCGCGCGATACAACCTCGGGCAGCGAAGGTCTCGATCTGCTCACTCGCATTCGCTCCGCCGATCAGACTTTGCCGGTGGTGGTGATGACTGCCTGGGGCAGCGTCGATCTCGCTGTCGAGGCGATGCGCCGCGGCGCGCGCGACTTCATCCAGAAACCATGGGACAACGCGCGGCTGCTCGCGGTCTTGCGTACGCAGGTCGAACTCGGCGAAGCGTTGCGTCGTGGCCGGCGCCTCGAGGCTGAAAACATCGCGTTGCGAGACAGCGTCTCCGAATCTGCGAACGACATACCGCAGATCGTTTCGGAGTCGCCGGCGATGAGATCGGTGTTGAATCTGGTCGAACGCATCGGTCCTGCTGACGCCAACGTGCTGATCACCGGCGAGAACGGTACGGGCAAGGAAGTGATCACCCGCGTGCTCCACTCCATCTCATCGCGCCGATCGAAGCCCTTGATCTCTCTGAACGCGGGCGCACTCGCCGAAGGTGTTTTTGAAAGCGAACTCTTTGGTCACGTGCGTGGTGCATTTACTGACGCGAAGAGCGATCGTGTCGGACGTTTTGAACTGGCCGATGGAGGCACGCTGTTCCTCGACGAGATCGGAAACGTGCCGTTAAATCTGCAACCAAAGCTGTTGCGTGTGTTGGAGACCGGTGAGTTTGAACGTGTCGGATCGTCGAAGACGCAGAAGGTAAACGTGCGGTTGCTGTCGGCGACAAATGCGGATCTGAACGCTGAAGTGGCGCAGGGTCGTTTTCGCCAGGATCTTCTGTTTCGTCTTAACACCGTCGAGATTCGTCTACCGCCTTTGCGCGATCGCATCGAAGACATTCCAGTGCTGGCCGAGCACTTTCTCAAACTGCACCGCGAACGCTACCGTCGTCCGATCATGGGCTTCACGCCCGAGGCGCTCGACGCTTTGCGGCATCATCTGTGGCCCGGCAATGTGCGCGAGTTAGACCACGTCATCGAACGATCCGTGCTGATGAGTGCCGGCAATATTGTGACGCCTTTCGATCTTGCGCTTGAATCGACTCCCGATGCGCGTCTGTCCGCACGATTGGAAGAGATGAGTCTCGAAGACGCGGAACGTTTGCTGATCAAAAAGGCCCTCGCCCGTTTCGAAGGCAACGCAAACCGCGCCGCCGAAGCCCTCGGCCTCAGCCGTAGCGCGTTGTATCGGCGGTTGCAGAAGTATGGATTGGGATCTTGATCCTTTGAAAAGATTACTCGCGCAAGGGCGCAAAGACACAAAGTTCTGACCCTCCGGGCAGCCGAAGGTCTGAACTTTGCGTCTTTGCGCCTTTGCGCGAGTAATTCTTTAGCCCAAAGGTCGGTTATCATTGCCGCTGTGAGTACGCCGGCTAAGCCTCCAAAACACGTCCTGCAATTGTCCTCGCTCGACCCTGAACTCCGACGTGGCAGCCGTCTGAAATTTGAAAGACGCATCACGCTGCTGGCACTCCTGGCAGGCTTTCCGGCGGTCGCATTGTGTGCGCTCCTGCTGTGGTACGACGGCTACTCCGCCCAGATCCAGTGGACAGTCGATCTGCTGCTCGTGCTCTTGTGGCTCGGCATCTCATTCAATCTCAAGACACGCATCGTCCGGCCACTCCAGACTCTTTCAAACATTCTCGCCGCCATTCGCGAAGGTGACTATTCCATTCGCGGGCGCCGCGCTTTATCGGGCGATGCGCTCGGCGAAGTGATGCTCGAAGTCAACGATTTGGGCCAAACTCTCCGCGAACAGCGTCTCGGCGCGATGGAAGCAACCGCGCTGCTGCGCACGGTGATGGGCGAGATTGACGTCGTCGTCTTTGCGTTCGACGGCGATCAGCGTCTGCGGCTCGTCAATCGCGCCGGTGAAAGATTGCTGGCCCAACCATCGGCGCGTCTGTTAGGCCGCACCAGCGATGAACTCGGACTGTCTGCGTGTCTTAACCGTCCCGCTGGTTCCGCGCCACAAACGATGCAGATGGTTTTTCCCGGTGGCGTCGGACGTTGGGACATTCGTCGCAGCACTTTCCGCGAGGGCGGCGCGCAACATCAGCTACTCGTGCTGACTGACTTGAGTCAAACGCTGCGCGAAGAAGAGCGCACTGCGTGGCAACGACTGTTGCGTGTGCTGGGCCACGAACTCAACAACTCACTGGCGCCGATCAAATCGGTGGCCGGGAGTTTAGCGGACCTGTTGCACCGCGAGCCGGAGCCGGTCGATTGGCGTGATGACATGCATCGCGGGTTGGCAGTCATTTCTTCACGTGCTGATTCGCTCGCGCGCTTCGTCGAGTCGTATTCGAAACTTGCGCGACTGCCTCCACCGCGTCTGGAGCCGTTGAATATCGGCGTGCTGGTGTCGCGCGTGGCGAGTCTGGAAACTCGTCTTCCGGTGAATGTAATATCCGGTCCTGAGCTGGTGGTCCAGGGAGACGACGTGCAGCTCGAGCAGTTGCTGATCAATCTCGTACGCAACGCGGTTGATGCGTCGATGGAAACGCGTGGTCGCGTCGAAGTCGGCTGGCATCAGAAGAACGGGCAGGTCGAAGTCTGGATCCGTGATGAAGGCCCGGGACTGGCCAGCACCGCGAATCTATTCGTGCCGTTTTTTACGACCAAGACGGAAGGGTCGGGCATTGGCCTGGTCTTGTCGCGGCAGATTGCCGAGGCACATGGCGGCACATTGACACTCGAGAACCGGCAGCAGCTCCGGGGCTGCGAGGCGCGTTTGCGGTTACCGTTGTAGAACACGGATTAGAGGAATAGAACGAATGATCGTCAAAACATTGAGGTGCTTGCTGATCCTTGCCATTGCCGGCGCTGTTTTTGCGCAATCGTCGTTTGAGCTTGAGAGCCAGAAATGGCGCGAGAAAAGAGATAAGGAACTGAAGGCGGAAGATAGCTGGCTTACCGTAGCAGGCTTGTTTTGGTTGAAGGAAGGCCAGAACACTTTCGGGACCGGCAGCGATCAGAGCATTGTTTTGCCGCTGGGTTCAGCGCCCGCGAGAGTTGGGACGCTCGAGCTCGTGAACGGAGTCGTAACGCTCAAAGTAGTTCGAGGGATCAGGGTGCTGGTCAACAATCAACCAGTGAACGATGTTGAAATGCGTTTCGACGGTGACGATCCGCCGCCGCCCTTCACGGTTGCTTCACTAAAGTTGAGTGTGATCAAAAGAGGGAATCGTTACGGATTGCGTGTGCGCGATACAAACAGTGCTGCGCGCCGTGAGTTTACCGGACTGCGTTGGTTTCCGGCGCGCGAGTCGTATCGTGTGACCGCGACCTTTACTCCCGATCCGCAGGCGAAAGAGATCACGATCATGAACGTCCTCGGCGACGAGATAAACATGAAGACTCCGGGAACGCTTTCGTTTGAGCTTAAGGGAAAGACTTATCAACTTCGTCCGGTGATTGAGGATGACGAAAAGCTGTTCATAATCTTCAAGGATCGAACGGCGGGCAAAACGACTTACGGCGCGGGCCGCTTTCTTTATGCGGATCTGCCGCAGGACGGAAAGGTCGTGCTCGACTTCAATCGCGCTGAGATCCGCCGTGCGCCTTCACTCCTTACGCTACCTGTCCGCTCCCGCCGAAGCAAAACCACCTGCCTATTGCTATCGACGCAGGCGAAATGGATTTCCACTTGAAGAACCCGAAGTAATCTTACCAGCCGATCATTTCAGACCAAATTTATAGATCGTAGTCGAGCGGTAGATCGCGCCCTTTCGTAGTGTTGTCGTCGGGAAAGAGGGTTCGTTCGGCGAATCGGGATAATGTTGAGTCTCAAGACAGAATCCCGAACGTCGTTCATACGGTTTGCCTGCCTTGCCTGTCAGCGTGCCGTTGAGAAAGTTCCCCGTATAAAATTGCATTCCCGGTTCGGTGGTCCAAACTTCCATGTAGCGGCCGGTAGACGATTCGTAAGCGCTGCCCGCGAGCCTCAGAACGCCGGCGCGACCGTTGATCACCCATGTGTGATCGTAGCCATTGCCAAACTTTAGCTGTTCATTGGGGTCGTTGATGCGGGCGCCGATGGGATTGGGCTTAAGAAAATCGAAAGGTGTGTTGGCAACCTTTGCTAGTTGTCCCGTCGGAATAGAACCGGCGTCGGTTGGCACGAAACGGTCGGCATTGATCTGCACGAGATGATTGAGAATGTCGCCGTTGCCCTCACCAAGAAGATTGAAGTAAGAGTGATGAGTGAGATTGAGGACGGTGTCTTTGTCGGTGGTTGCTGAATAATCGATCCGCAACGAGTTGTTGCTGGTGAGTGTGTAAGTGACCGTGACGCGAAGATTGCCGGGATAACCCTCCTCACCATCTTTACTCAGGTAGGTTAGCACTACGGCTGGTCCCGCTTTGGTTTTCGTCGAGCGGCCGGTCCACACGACCTTGTCAAAACCCTTGATACCGCCGTGCAGGTGGTTCTCACCATTGTTGGTAGCGAGTTTGTACTCGACGCCGTTAAGCGTGAACCGCCCTTTGCCGATGCGGTTGCCGTAGCGGCCGATCAGTGCGCCGAGGTATGGATCGTTTTTAGTTAGATACTGTTCGAGGTCGTTGAAACCGAGCACGACGTCGTCGAATTTGTGATTGCGATCGGGGACTTTGAGTGAGACGACGATGCCGCCGTAGTTCGTGATTCTCGTTTCCACTCCTTTGGCGTTGCGAAGCGTGTAGATGTCGATGTCCTCGCCCGCGGAGGTTTTGCCGAAGCTCTCTTTAGTGATGGTAGCTTGAGCGGACGCGAGAATCGCGCTCGAGATCAACAAGACGAAAGCCAGCAACAGGTTTGACAGACTACGGTAAGGTCTCATATGCACTCCGAATGTTTATCCACAGATTGGTTTAAGCGATCTGTGTAATCTGTGGATGGTTCAACGCGAACTGGTTTCGCGCATCAACGCGACTTGTCGCCGGTTGCGACGCTCCGTAAAGATCTGATCCGCCATCACACCGATCAGGATCACGGCTCCCATGACCGCTAATTCCAGTGAGCTTTCAATCTCGAGCAGGTTAACCAGGTTGCGCAACACCTGAAGCAGGGCAGTGCCGATCACGATACCGATCACTGATCCTTCTCCGCCGCGCAACGAGCAGCCGCCCAGCACTGCCGCCGCGATAGCGTAAAGCTCATAGGCATTGCCGTGACTAGCCGGGGAAACTGAGTTTGTATAAAAGGCGAAGATCGTTCCTGAGATGGCCGTGAGTGCACCGGAGATCACGTATGCCATCACCACGACCATTCTCGTGTTGATGCCAGCGTATCGAGCGGCTTCAGGATTGCGCCCGGTCGCGAAAAGATAACGGCCGTAGACGGAACGATGAAGTATGACCCAGGCAATTAAACTAATGATTATCAGAAGAAAAAAAGGACCGGGAATGCCGAGGATATTTCCGTTTGCGAGCTGACGCAGGAAATCGAGACCGGGAACGCTGCCGAAGCCTTTGACGCTGTCGCCGGTAATATACCGTGCGATGCCGCGGTAGAAGAGTAAGCCGCAAAGAGTGACGATGAATGGCTGCATGTTGAGCCGCGTAATCAGCAGCCCGTGGCCCAGGCCGAGGGCCATGCCGATTCCGATGCACGCTAGCAGCGCCAGTGCCACACCAAAGCCCCACTCAGTCAGCATCATCGACATCAGGACGCCCAGCAGCGCCATCATCGAACCCACCGAAAGCTCGATACCGCCGGTGATGATGACCAGGCCCAGGCCGATACTAAAGATCCCAAACGCGCCGATCTGCCGCGCCAGATTTTGCAGATTGATCGCGAGCAGAAAGTTTGGTTCCTTGATCGACACGATCACGCACAGCACGATCAGCAGTACAAAAATCCCGAGCTCTTTTCTCATAAGCTATCCTCGCCACCAAAAGGCAATCCACAGATTACGCAGATTCAATCTGTGTAATCTTTGGAGTACCTGTGGCTAGTTTCATCACGGCCTCTTCGCTGAATTGTGGCCGTTCAAGAATGCCGGTCAATCGCCCTTCGTGCATCACGGCGATCCGGTCGCTGATCCCAAGCACTTCTTCCATTTCACTGCTGATTACAATCACCGACACGCCTTCCGCGGCAAGCTTTCGTATCAGTTGGTAAATCTCTGCTTTCGCACCCACGTCGATGCCGCGCGTGGGTTCGTCGAAGATCAGTACGCGGGGCGAAAACGTCAGCCACTTTGCGAGCGCGACCTTCTGCTGATTACCGCCACTCAGGTTCGCGGCGCGCATCTCGGTCGAAGGAGTCTTGATATTGATCGATTTGCACGCTTCTTTCGCCGCGTCTGTTTCCTTCGTTCGATTGATGAGCTTGGCCGAAGCGTAACTCTCGAGGTTCGGCAGGGAAATATTCTCTCTCACGTTGAAGTCAACGATCAGACCGCATTGACGACGATCCTCGGGCACCAGGTATATGCCGTGAGTAATCGCATCTTCCGGATCTTTGATTTGCAGGTTTTGACCGTCGAGCAAAAAGTCAGATTCGATCGCTTCATCGACGCCGAAGATTGCTCTCGCGAGTTCGGAGCGGCCGGCCCCTACCAATCCGGCGAACCCGAGCACCTCGCCCTTCGCGACGCTGAATGAAATGTTGTGATTAGGATATCTGAGCGTGCGCAGGCGCCTTACTTCCAGGTTCTCGCTGCGCTCCGTGGGAGATCCATTCTCTTTCGCGCCTTTAAAGAAGTCTTTCAGCTCGCGCCCAACCATCATCCGGACCATTCGTTCGTGAGTGATCTCGCCACGTTCGATCTCACCGGCATTCTTCCCATCACGCAGCACGACCGCACGATCCGCAATCTCTTCGACTTCATGCATGCGATGCGAGATGTAGATCACGCTGACGTTGTGAGCCTTGAGGTCCTTCACGATCTGGAGCAACTGCCGGGTTTCGGTGAGGGTCAGGCTCGACGTCGGTTCGTCCATGATGATGATGCGCGCGCCGGCGCCGAGCGAGCGAGCGATCTCGACCAGTTGCTGTTGGGCCAACGAGAGTTGGGCGAGGGGAGTCCGGCTCGATAACTGAAGACCGACCTTACGAAGCAGTTCGTCGGCTTCGCGATGGATCCGTTTTCGATCGATTAACTTAAGCGGACCGCCAAATGTCGGTTCGCGCCGCAGGAAGATGTTGGCGGCGACATCGAGGTTATCCAGGACACTGAGTTCCTGGTGGATAAACTCGATACCGAGAAGACTCGCTTCGCGTGGCGTACGAATCTCGACGGGCGTGCCATCGATCTTGACGGTGCCCTCTTCGCGCGACACCGCACCGCCAAGAATCTTCATCAGTGTCGATTTGCCGGCGCCATTTTCGCCAATCAGAGCAACGATCTCGCCAGTACCGACCGTGAGGCTGACGTTATCGAGCGCAACAACTCCCGGAAATCGTTTGCTGACTCCCTCCATTTGAAGGATTGGGGTTGGCCCTGTCATCCCTGTTATCGTGAACAGTTTTTAGCTTTAACTCCTGCCGCGGAGACCGTTGATCTTCCTGGTAAACTCTTCGACATCCGCTTTCTTCACCGCGATTGTCGGCACGAAGATCTGTTTACCCGCAGGAACCTGCGACTTGTCGCCGTTCAGAATCTTTGCCATCAACTCCATCGAGCGGTAGCCAAACTCAAACGGTTGCTGCACGACTGTGGCGTAGATTGCGCCCTCTTTGACTCCCGCCAATGTTTCGTCTTCTTCGTCGAAGGCGACAATCTTTACTTTGTCTACTTTGTTGGCTTCCTTAACCGCGTTAAGAATCGCGGGGCCGTTGTAGGACCAGAGTCCAACCATGCCGGCGATATCAGCATTGTTTACGAGAGTGTCGGAGGCGTTTGACTTTGCACGCACGCGATCGGTGTTGTCCGTGCGAACACCGAGGATCTCGATGTTCGATCCGGCGAGCGCTTCCTTCAAACCCTGATAGCGTTGTTGTGCGTTGGCGGCGTCGAGCACGCCGACGAAGACCATGATCTTTCCGCCTTGCGGCAGAGCTTCTTTGACTAACTCGCCTGCCTGTCGTCCGGCGGCGACGTTGTCGGTGCCGATGTAACAAACGCGATTGGTATTCGGTGCGTCGCTGTCCTGAGTGACGACGAGTGTCTGAGCGGCCGCGCGATTCAGCATTTCGGTTTGGTTGGCCGGGTCAACCGGACTGATCGCAATGCCCTGGATACCCTTGGCCAGGAGGTCGTCGACGAGACGCTGCTGCTCCGCCGCAGTGCCGTCGGATGGAATCCTGAACTCGACCTGGATGTTCGGGATGTCGGCGGCTGCCTTTTCAGTTCCTTTGCGTGCGATGACCCAAAAATCGGACGCGTTGTTGGTGACAAAAGCGAGCTTGTGCTTCGTTCCGGCGCCACCGCTGGTGGTGGACGTGGGCGCAGGCTGACATCCTGCCAACGCGAGCGCTAGCAGCAGAGTGCAAACGAGTACAGAAATCAATCGAATTGATGTTTTTGGACGCATTGGGTTCCTCGGCGGTTAGGTTTATTTTGTGCGCAACATGTTTACCACAAAGGTATTGAGAGACAAAGCAATATCATCCGCAGATTACGCAGATTGTGACTTTTGTGCTTTTTCGCCGCGTCTGGTAGATTCCAGAATTCCATGAAACAGAAAGTACGCATAGCAGCCGGACAAGGCTTCTGGGGAGATCTTCTGGAGGCGCCAGTGCGCCAGGTTGAAGGTGGGCCAATCGACTACCTGATGCTCGACTATCTCGCGGAAGTGACGATGTCGATCATGCAAAAGCAGAAGGCGCGCGATCCGAACGCCGGTTACGCGAAAGACTTCGTTCCTTTAATGCGTCGCATACTTCCGGCCTGCGTCGAGCGCGGCATCAAAGTCACTGCCAACGCCGGCGGCGTCAATGTTCGTGGTTGCGCCGATGCTGTGATCGATGTGGCTCGCGAACTGGGACTCGAGGGCAAGCTGCGCATCGGCATCGTCACCGGCGATGACATCCTGCCGCGTATCGATGAGCTACTTTCGCGCGGCATCGAGTTGCGCAACATGGATAACGGCGAACCGCTCTCGACTGTGCGCGATAAGATTCAGAGTGCAAATGCGTACCTGGGTGCGTGGCCCATGGTCGAGGCGCTGAACCAGGGTGCGCAAGTCGTGATTACGGGCAGAGCCACGGACACCGGTTTGACGCTCGCGCCGATGATTCATGAGTTCGGCTGGTCCAGCGATGACTGGAATCTGCTGTCCGCGGGCACGATTGCGGGTCACATCATCGAATGTGGCGCACAGGCGTCGGGAGGGAATTGCCAGTACGAGTGGCGAAGCATTCCGAATCTCGCGGACGTTGGCTTTCCGATTGTGGAAGCGTCGCCTGATGGAAGTTTTGTGATCACCAAACACGAACGCACGGGCGGCTGGATCATCATACCGGCGATTAAGGAGCAACTGGTTTACGAGATGGGCGATCCGAATGAGTACATCACGCCGGATTGCGTCGCGGATTTCACGACGATCCGGTTGGAGTATGAAGGGCGCGACCGAGTTCGTGTTTTCGGAATCGAGGGACGGCCGGCGACGGAGTTTCTGAAAGTCTCGATCAGTTATTCGGCAGGGTTCAAGGCGGTTGGAACGCTGGTCTATGCCTGGCCGGATGCTTACGATAAGGCGCAAGCGGCGGACCGGATTCTTCGCACGCGCCTCGATCGGTTGGGGCTCAAGTTCGATCAGGTGTTGACTGAGTTTGTGGGCGTCAATGCCACCCATGGGCCACTCGCCGGGCGTCCGAGTGCGGACATTCCGGAAGTGCAACTGCGCGTCGGTGTGCGTGGACAGGATCGCGCTGCGGTTGAGAGATTCACGAAGGAGATTGCGCCGTTGATCCTTACTGGGCCACCGGCTGTTACCGGTTTTGCAGGCGGAAGGCCGAAGGTTGAAGAGATTGTCGCGTACTGGCCGGCGCTGATTCCGAAAGAAGAGATTAGGCCTGTGGTTGAGGTGCTCAACGCATGAAGGTGCAATTAACAAGACTGGCACATGCGCGTTCGGGTGATAAGGGTGATACCGCGAACGTCGGTTTGATTGCGTTTAAGGATGAGTTCTATCCGATCCTCGTGCGTGAGGTTACGGCAGAACGGGTGAAGGCTCATTTCAGGGGTATTTGTCATGGTGACGTTGAGCGGTTCGAGTTGCCGAACCTCGGAGCGCTCAATTTTCTGCTGCACGAGAGTCTCGGTGGTGGTGGGACGTTGTCGTTGATGACTGATGCACAGGGAAAGACGTTTTCGACGGCGTTGCTGCGGATGGAAGTCGAGATCACGGATCGGGAAGCGGAAGGCGTTGAGAGCTAAATGAAGGATTTCGCACGCAAAGGCGCAAAGACGCAAAGTTTTGACCCTTCGGGCAGCCGCAGGTCCTAACTTTGCGTCTTTGCGCCTTTGCGCGAGTAATCCTCTTAAGAGAATGCCCAATAACGATAACTCACTTCTGTTTTCTATTGACGGTGCCGTAGCGCGCCTCACCCTCAACCGCCCTGAAAAACGAAACGCACTTAACGACGCTCTCATCGCTGGAATCAAGGAGGCGTTACGGAAAGCCTCCAACGACGAACGCGTCAGAGTGATCGTGCTCGCCGGGGCGGGGAAGGACTTTTGTTCGGGCGCCGATCTCTCCGCGTTGCAAAAAATCGCCGGCGCCTCAGTCTCAGAGAACTCTGAAGACGCACGCACGTTGTTGGATCTCTTTCTTTTGATTCGACAAGTTCCGGTCCCTGTCGTCGCCGCCGTACACGGACGAGCGCTGGCGGGCGGTTGTGGTCTCGCGAGTGCCTGCGATCTGGTGCTCGCCTCGGCTTCAGCGCGCTTCGGTTATCCGGAAGTGAAGATCGGCTTCGTACCCGCGATGGTGATGGCGATTCTCAGACGTAACGTTTCCGAGAAACGCGCGTTTGAGTTGGCCACTCGCGGCGAAGAGATCAGCGCGCAGGAAGCGAAGGACTTCGGATTGATCAATCAGGTCTTCAGTGATGAAACTTTCGCCGAGGACGTCAACTCCTACGTGAAGAAGTTTGAAGGACTCAGCAAGCAGGCGATCGCGTTAACAAAAACACTCCTCTACCAGATCGACGGGCTCGCCTTCAACGAAGCAATCGAGACCGGCGCCGATGTCAACGTAATCGCGCGCATGACTGACGATTGTCAGCAGGGAATCGCGAAGTTTCTGAAAAAGGACTCATAGGGAGATTTTTTGACCACAAAGACACAAAGACACTAATTAAATAATTCATTTTGTGTCCTCGTGTCTTTGTGGTTTAAAAACCTAACGATTAGGCTACGGCGTTGGTTTGATGGTTTTTGCTTTTTCACGCAAGCGCTTGATCTCATTTTGCAAAGGCGCGGGGTTTTTAAGCTGCGGAGTCTTTTTCAGGTAAGCTTCCAACTCACTCGCCGCCCGATCTGGCTCGCCTTTCATTTCATAAAATAACGCGAGGGTCATACTGTCGGGCTTGAGTTTGTTCTCACTCAGATTCGACGCTTGCGTCATCGCGATCTCGGCACGACTCAGCAAGTAGTTTCGATCTTCAGTTGACGGTGCTGACTCGTTGGTGTTTGCAGCCTGGTGGATCAGCGCTGTTGCGCGCATGACCGCATTTGTCGGATTAGTCGGATTTAGTCGCGCCGCCTCGGCAAACACCGCCACCGCCACCACAAAGTTTCTTTGCTTCATCAACAACAATCCAAACGATTGATAAGCACGCTCATCGTTTGGATTGATCTGCCGCGCGAGATCGAGTTCAGCGATGGCGTCCTGGAATTGCTCCGTTCTGAGAAAAACATTGCCGAGTTGCAGGTGCGCGTCGAAGTAGTCAGGAAAAATCTTGATTGCTTTCTGCATGCTCACGACGGCGGCCTCGGTCTTTCCTTCTTCCGCGAGCTTGAGACCTTCTGAAAGCGCTGCCTTGGCTGCATCCGGGACGTTCTGTGTAAACGCATTGACGACGCCGGCTTGTGCTATTGGTTTATGAGGAATCGGCCGCAGTTGAATGTCCTGCGTAAAGCTTTGTGGTGCGGATCCCCAGGCTGAGACATCCGCCTGCACCGAGGTGGTTGCGAAATTGATCCCATCGCCTTCAGCCGTTAGCTGGTAAGTCCCGCGCGAGAGACCGGGAAACGAGAAGCGCCCACTGAGATCGGTAAACGTCTCGTGAATCGCCCGGCCGTTGAAGGTAAGTTTGACGCGAACAGGATTGGTCGGTTGCGTCCCGGAAGGCGTGATCACCTTGCCTTGCAGCACGTTTGCACCTTGCGCGAAAGCAAGCGACGACGTCGAGAGAAACCAGATTGAGAAGAGTACAAGTCTGAGGGCTCTCATTGCTCTTACCGGAAACAGAAGGGGCATTTCGCGGAAACGACTATACATCGTTTCCTGAAATGCCCCCAAGCTTTCGTCTCAGTTTTTAGAAGCTAAAACGAATGCCCAATTGCGCCTGGAACGGAATTCCGAGGGGTTCGGAGAATCCCGTGGCGCCGAAGAAGTTGATCGGACGGCCGAAGTCTGGCTCGCCGGTCACGTTCTGGAATTGATTACCGAAGTTTCCGGTGTTGAAAACATTGAACGCCTCGAAGAACAGGCCGAGCTTGTAGTTCTCGCCCCACTTGAAGAACTTCGAAACGCGCACGTTCAACTGCGAAAACATGTCGCCACGTTCGCTGTTAATCGGCAGTTTGACCTGGTCGTTGATTCCGGGATTAACGGATTCACGATCGTTGTTCACACCGTCGCGATTAATGTCGCAGAGGCAAGCCGGGAAAATGCTGTAAGGACGAGCCGACGCCAACTGGTAGATCGGCGCGACCTGGAAGTCCCACGGCAAGTCAAAGATGCCCGAAATGACAAAGCGATGACGTTCGTCTTCATTGGTTGGTCCGAAGTTAACCGGGTCAAACTTGACGAACAGGTTCTGCGGTTGCAGACCGAAGTCGGCAGTTGCGCCGAACCACGCCTGTGATTTGGCGAGTGTGTAGTGAGCATTCAGTTGATACTTGTTTGAGTACCGTTTCTTGAACGCCGCGGTGAACGCGTCGTAACGCGAACGGCTATCCGACTGAGCGACAGTGATGCGGCCCAGGGGCGTAGCCGTGCCGAATTCTGCGAGTAATTCCGCCGCGTGTGCGGCGAATTGTGGGGTGAGAAGTCGGCCCGGATTTGGATCGCTGCGTTGCGCGTTGATTAGTGGTCCAATGCGCGGGTTGATGTCGAGACCGGTAAATTCGTGGAGTCCGAGGATGTGAACATAATCAAACTCCACCGCCATGTCTCGGCCAATCTCCTGAGCATAGCCGACGTTCCACTGTTGCGTGTAAGGCGACTCAAAATCAGGATCGAGCATGCGACCACGGGTACCCGACAACAGATTGTTGAGCGGGCGCGGAATTACCGGCGGCGGTGAATCGATGCTCAGGTTTGGAGCGTCGTTCAAGAAGGTGGCGTAGATTTCAGGGTTCCCTTGTTGCACCGCGAATAGCGGCACGTTCAGGAACGACTGATCGAAGTAGACTCCGTATCCGCCTCTGAGCACGGACCGGCCATCACCACGGACATCCCACGCAAAACCGATTCGTGGACTGATGTTGTTCTTGTCGTCCTCGACGATCTTGCTGGCAAACGGGCTGCCGATAATTTGCAGCGCCTGGAACGTTCGATTTTCTGCGGCGTGTGCGTTATCGACGAAGCCGAAGTCAACGTCGTAGCGGACACCGAGGTTCAGCGTGAATCGCGGTGTGATTCTCCAGTCGTCCTGCGCATACAAAGCAAATTGCTTCGCGCCTTCACGCAGGTTGAAGCTGGGGTCGCCACCGGAAAGCACGACGGCGCCAACGACGCCGATTCCGTCGAGGTCAGCAGCCACACAGGTTGGTGTGCCGACGATCGCCGGGCAGGTAACTGAACCCGGCAGGACCTGGGTAGTGCGGAAGCCCTGTGGGAACTGTCCCGGATTGAGCGCGATCTCATCCGCGTTGAAGTTGAAGTCGTATTCCGGTGCGGAGTTGAAAGCGAATAGTCCGCCGAGGGTCGGAACATAAGTGAAGTCACCACCAAACTTGAAACCGTGATTCCCGCGATTCCAGGTCAGGTCGTCACGGAACTGGTGCTTCTTCTGAAGAGTTTGTTGTGGGACGTTTCCATTTCGGCCCAGTGCGAGTCCGTCCGGGAAGAAGAGCAGGTCAAGGTCCGTGGTGGCGTTAATGCGATTGTCGAAAGTCTGATACTGGTAAGTGAACTGGTTGACGGTGGTACTGCTGAGCGTTGACGTCAACGAGGTCAGGAAGTTGTACAACGTGTTCAGACTCTCGTTACCACCTGAAAGGTCTGTACGGACGATCAAAAAGCCGGCTTGATCGTTAAGCGCATCATTGTTTTGACCGGCGAAACGAACTACCAGCGAGTGCTTGGGCGATAGGTTGAAATCGCCTTTGACAGTGTACTGCCAATCGTTGAAGGGCTGCGGCAGGAACTGCACGGCCTGGTAACCAAAAGGTTCGAGGAAGCTGATCTTTTCCTGGTCCACGCCCGGTACGATCGAGTTGCCACGCTCGCGCGTGCGTTCGACCGTGCCGAAGAAGAATGCCTTGTCCTTCTTGATTGGACCACCAAACGATCCACCGAACTGCTGGCGGCTGAATGGCGGTTTCACGGCATCGTCAGGGTCCGGGAATAGATCCGGATTGGCTTCCGACAAAAGCTTCGGCGCGTTTGCGTTCAAGGCGTCATCACGGAAGAAACCGAAAGCTGAGCCGTGGAAATTGTTGGTGCCACTCTTCGAAACAACTGACAACAGCGCGCCACCCGAACGGCCGTTGGCGGCTGAGAAGCGTTGTGTCGAGAGTGCAAACTCCTGAATCCCTTCCATCGAGAAATTCTGAAGAATGCCGCCGACTGCGTTGTCTTTGTTGTCGCCGCCGTCGATCGTCACGTTGAGGTTGCGACCGGTGGAGCCGCCGACCGAGAACGTGCCGACGCGTGCTTTGGTTGGATCGAATGATGGTTGCAGGGTCGCACCGGGAATCAGGATTGCGAGTGATGCGAACGAGCGTCCATTCACCGGAAGATTCTCCAAGCGACGCTGGTCTACAACGCCACTGACGTCTGTTTTGGTAGTCTCAACCAGAGCTGTTGCTTCGCCGGTGATGTTGACGGTCTCACCGATGCCACCGACTTTTAAGTCGGCATTTACCGTGGTCCGCTGTAAGACGTTCACCACCACGGGTTCCTGTATGTACTTGGAGAAGCCAGTCGCCTCAATTTCCATGCGATAGTTGCCGGGCACGAGTTGGGTGATTTCATAAGCGCCATCAGAGCTCGTGCTGATTGTGCGTTCGGCGTTGGTTCCGAGATTCACCAGCTTCACGGTGGCGCCGGGAACCAAGCCCCCTTTCTCATCCTTAACTACTCCCGTGACCGTACCTGTGTTGGAGGTCTGTCCGAGAACGCTAACCGACATAGCTGACGATGCTAGGAGCAACACCGCCAGGAAGGCCGAAAAAAGCCATCTTTCTAGAAAGCTATGTTTCATGGTAATCGTCTCCTGTAAAAGGTGAGTTGTCGGGAAGACTTGTAAGACCGCTGTGCGAAGTACATTTTGGGCTTCGCAACCAACATGCCTCACCGTTTGGCCCTTAGAAATCAACAGTTTCCCGGCATATTTCGAGTGATCTCATTTATGAGGACTCACAGCGCATCCAAAAAACGGGAAGGCCTTCCACAAATTTGTAGTTCCGTGTTCAGGTAGTAGGCAGAAATCTGCTATTTGGTTGCAGGTGGCCACCCGTCGGTCGACTTTGTTCTATTCGCGAGGCTTTACGTTGTCGTGGAGGAATTTGACGATATCTTCGGTTGAGGTGCCGGGTAGAAAGACTTCGGCGACGCCTTGTTCTTTGAGTCGGGGGAGATCCTCCTGGGGAACAATGCCACCGACAAGTACGAGCACGTTGTCCATCCCTTTTTCGCGCAGCAACTGGACGATGCGTGGGCAGAGCGTGTTGTGTGCTCCACTTAATATTGAGACGCCCACGGCGTCAACGTCTTCCTGAAGCGCGGCCGCGGCGATCATCTCCGGCGTTTGACGCAGGCCCGTATAGATGACTTCCATACCCGCGTCGCGAAGGGCGCGTGCGATGACTTTTGCGCCGCGGTCGTGACCATCAAGACCGGGCTTGGCTACGAGAACTCTGATCTTTCGATTCGACATGCGTGCATTTTTAACCACAAAGGCACTAAGACACAAAGTGCGAGAACTGAATTAGTGTCTTAGTGTCTTTGTGGTTAACTTCTTAAAAGGCTGGCTCTTCGTAAATCCCGTAAACGTCTCTCAAAGCGGAACAGATCTCGCCGAGTGTTGCGTAAGCACGTACCGCGTCGATCGTCGCCGGCATTGTGTTCTCGTTCTTCTGCGCGGCGAGCTTTAGTTTGTCGAGTGCGTTTGCTACGGCGCCGGAGTCGCGCTGCGTGCGCGTTTGTTCGAGCCGTTCCACCTGGTGCTCACGAACGGATTCGTCGATGACCAGGATCGGAACCTCGGACGGTTCGTCAGTCATCGCATACTTGTTGACGCCGACTATTACTTGATCGCCTCGCTCCACCGCTTTCTGATACTGGTAAGCCGAATCCTGAATCTCGCGTTGCGGAAATCCTTTTTCGATCGCCGAAACCATGCCACCCATCGCATCGATCTTTCTGAAGTAGTCGAGCGCTTCCTGCTCCATCTTTTCCGTCAGTGCTTCGAGGTAGTAAGAACCACCAAGCGGATCGACTGTGTTCACGACGCCGGTTTCTTCGGCGATGATCTGTTGCGTGCGCAGTGCGATCAGCGCCGCGCGATCAGTTGGCAGAGCGAGTGCTTCGTCGTAAGCGTCAGTATGAATACTCTGTGTGCCACCGAGTACGCCCGCGAGTGCTTGAATCGCAACACGAACGATGTTGTTTAGTGGCTGTTGGACCGTCAATGAGACGCCCGCGGTCTGAGTATGAAAACGCATTTGAAGCGTGCGTTCATAATTACTGCCAAACCGGTTCTTCATCTCGCGCGCCCAAATGCGCCGCGCCGCGCGATACTTGGCAATCTCTTCGAAGAAGTCGTTGTGCGCGTTAAAGAAGAAAGACATGCGCGGCACGAAGCGATCCACATCGAGACCGGCTTCGACGCCCCAGGCCACGTACTCAATACCATCGCGCAAAGTAAACGCGAGCTCCTGCACCGCCGTCGCACCCGCTTCGCGGATGTGATAGCCGCTCACTGAAACCGGGTTATAACGAGGAACGCGATCCGTGCAGAACTCGAACGTGTCTACCACCAGCTTCATCGCTGGTTTGATCGGATAGATCCACTCTTTCTGCGCGATGTACTCCTTAAGAATGTCGTTCTGTAACGTGCCCGAGATCTTTTCCCAACGCGCGCCCTGTTTCTCTGCGACGACGAGATACATCGCCAGCAAGACAGACGCAGGTGCATTGATCGTCTGAGAAACGGTTACTTGTTCGAGCGGAATTCCGTTGAAGAGCACTTCCATGTCGGCGAGCGATGAAACCGCAACGCCACACTTGCCGACTTCTCCTTCAGACAAGGTTGAGTCGGCGTCGTAGCCCATCAGTGTTGGTAGATCGTAGGCAACTGAGAGCCCCGTCTGGCCCTGCTCGAGGAGGTATTTGAATCTGGCGTTGGTCTCTTCGGGAGTGCTGAAGCCGGCAAACTGGCGCATCGTCCAGAGTTTGCCGCGATAACCGGTCGGATGAATGCCGCGTGTATAGGGAAACTCACCGGGAAAAGAGATGTCGCGATCAAAGTTGACGTCCGAGGTGTCTGCCGGCGTGTAAAGGCGCTCGACTTCTTCGAGCGAGACAGTCTGAAAGCTCTTTTTTCGTTCCGGTACTTTATTCAGCGCCGGCTTCAGAGTCTCCTCGTCCCAGCGCTCTCGCTCTACCTCAGCAGGCGAAATACTTTCCTTTGTTTCAGGCATGAACAGAATTTACCACGGATTTACACAGATCGACACAGATCAGGAGCCTCTTCTTCTGTTTGTGCTTTAGCGCCTCTTGGTGGCTAAGAGGGGAGCGCGGCTGCGATGGCAGTCACAGCCGCGCCAACTCGGAAGGTAACCCGGTTGCGTGGATGTCGAGCAGAGAAACACTATCGGCAGGTTTGGGCAGGCATAGAAATCGATTCCTCAAAGTGTTTTTGTTCAACCTATTCAAGAGGAACAACAAATTCATTGCTACGAACCATGTTCAGACGGGCACGCGCCGCCGTCTCGATGGCCCGCGGATCAGTCCGAAGTCTTTGAACGTCGCCTTTCAACGACTCATTGATACTTCGCAAAATTTCAACGTCCGATCGCATCGCGCTAAGTTGTTGCGCGGCAACAGTAACCTTGGCCCTGGTGCGCATGTTCACCGTTACACAAACGGCGAGAGTCGCCAGTAAAATCATTCCAAATACAACCCAGGAGGGAATTACTCCGCCCCGGCGCCGTACCTCCGTACGTGTTCCGAGTATGTCTATAGAGATCTGCTGCACCGAGGCCAGAGAGGCACTCGTGCGCGGCGCGACGCGCTGAGATCTGATTCGTTCATCTATCCAATAAGTATTTGCGACCTTGCTCACCTCACACCTCCCAATCCTTTGCCGGTTCGGATTTCGTTCAGGTTCGTACTTCCCGCCATGCCCAACTGCGGCAAAGGTGAAGGCCTCCGTATCGACGGCCTGCCATCTCCCGTGTGCCCCTAGTAGACTTACGTGATCCAGTTAAGAGGCTGCTTAAGTAAAAACTGTGGGTTTAGCCACAACATAGCCGGTTACCTGTGACCAGCAACCCCAACTAAATGTACTTTGCGGTTTGTCAATTGGTTGCCGCTCAATGACTTAGCGGCGAATAGGCCGGACTGTAGCATCGTGCTTAAGGGGTGTAAAGGTTTTTCTATTCAATGCTTTAACCGTGTAAATTGAACATTTACTTGAACTAAGAGCGCTTAAGCGGTGATTTTGGGCGAACGTGAGGCGAACGCAAATTAACCACAAAGACACAAAGACACGAAGCTCAACCTTTGTGCTTTGTGCCTTTGTGTCCTGGTGGTAAGAACTCGTTGTTAAAATTTGTTGACACGGGTGCCGTCGGGTAACTAGACTCCTAAACCTGCGGGCTTCACGCCCTTGGCGCCACGATTTGAAGTTAGATTTCTTGTCCCGCGGCCCCTCACTGACAGGATCCCACAGTTTTTTCGAGCCAAAGTATTAAGGAAGGGTGTAGATGTCTGACTCTTCGGTTCTAAGTCCGGCTGCCCCGGTCGTTGACTCGAGTTCACTACAGCTACCTATCAGCTCCATCGTTCGCGCGGTCTGCGAAGCCGCAAGCGGCGGTCCGGATCTTCTCTATGAAGTGATGATCAAGATGAGCCTGATGGTGGAAGCAACTGCTCCCACCTACGGTCTATCGATCTGGGCCACCACTGATACCGGCAAACCGACTCTGCGCTGGGCCGAAGGACTCGAAGACCAGGAGATCGCGATCGGCGAGGTTGCGGTCGGCGAAGTCTTCGCGAGCAAAGGGCGGCCACAGTCTGCGAAGGAGGGCGACCAGTTCATCTGTCTGTTGCTTGCCTTGCCTTCGAGCGGACGTGAAGGCGCGGCCTTGTACGGCCGCTGCGTGCGCCCCTTAACGAGTCAACAAGCGAAAGAATTGAACGCGCTGAGCGACGTGGCCCATTTGGCCCATTCGCACCAGTCGTCTGCGATCGTTACCGTGGCGGCAACCAAGCCGGCGAGTATGCCGGGGGTCAGCTCTTTACCGGGAATGCTCTACAGCAGTCGGGCGATGTGCGAAGTCGCACGCAACGTAGAACGAATCAAAGATTCAAACTCCACCATTCTCGTCACCGGCGAATCGGGAACCGGAAAGGAACTGATCGCGAGAGCGATTCATCGTCTGAGCCGTCGTTCGGAAAGCGAGTTCATTCCTTTCAACTGCTCTGCGGTGCCGGCTGAACTGATCGAGAGCATGTTGTTCGGTCATCGCCGCGGGACTTTCACCGGCGCGATGTCGGACCAGGCAGGCTTAATCCGCTCAGCCGAGAATGGCACTTTGTTTCTCGACGAGATCGGAGACCTGCCGCTTCCACTGCAACCGAAGCTACTTCGGTTTCTCCAGGAAGGAGAGATTCATACTCTCGGTGAACGCGCGCCACGCAAAGTGAACGTGCGCGTCATTGCGGCAACGCACAAGGATCTCGAGAGTCTCGTAAGCGAGAAGCTGTTCCGCGAGGATCTCTACTACAGAATTGCGACGTTGACGTTGAAGGTTCCACCGCTGCGTGAGCGCCGCGAAGATATCTCGACACTCATCTCGCACTTCGTCAGTCACTACGCGCGGAAGAACGAGCGGAAGATTTCAGGAATCACGGCGGATGCGATCCAGATTCTGGAGACGTACTCGTGGCCGGGAAATATTCGTGAGCTCGCCGCGGAGATTGAGCGGCTCGTGCTGTATGCGGAAGATGATGGTTACATTCGACCAGAGAACATCAGCTCAAGGATCTGTCCACTCGGCGCGCAGAGTGAAGGAACCGCCGAGCGGCTCGATGATCTATTGGAGAGTTATGAGCGTCGCGTGATAACGGAAACGTTGAAGCGGCATGATTGCAACGTCGCGAAAGCGAGTGAGGCGCTTGGGCTCGGCTCGCGGCAGACGCTTTACAAGAAGTTAAAGCGACTCGCGATCGATATAGGAGACTTTCTACAGGAAGACACCGAGCCAGGGATGCAGTACAGGGCTTAAGAAAGATTTCTCGCGCAAAGACGCAAAGGCGCAAAGTTCTGACCTCCGGCAACCGCAGGTCTTAACTTTGCGCCTTTGCGTCTTTGCGCGAGAAATCCTTCTTGTTAACTCCACGCCTCCTCCTTGTCGCCCTCAGGCTACAACCCACAAACCCCCAAAACCCAAGCTTCATGGCCCAACAACACGACTCTACTCCCACCTGGACCAGCAAGAGTTGTCAACCAGAGGCTACAAATCTCATCACAAACCCAACAAAAACGGCAGTTGGCCCACTGGCACACCGGTTGTAAACGTCATGCTCGTCGCGAGGCAACACTGCATCGCATCAACTGGTCGAGTAGACAAATCCAATGAAGGCAAACACCACAAGAAACGTAACTTCAGCCGTGATGCTCGTCATCCTTTCTCCGGTGCTGGCGCTGGCGATGTTAGTCAGCATTCAGTCAGCCGGGATCGGTGGTAATGGGCTATTGCTGCTGTTGTTGACTTTGTCTAGTGCTGTTCTTAGTGGGGTCAATGGTTTTGGACGCCGCACGTCCGCAACCATTCCACTTCCTTCAACGGCCCGCTTTCAACTGTCTGCTCGTTCGAGCAACAACGCCTAATCGAAGCTAAAAGGAGCAACAAAATGATTAAGAGATTCTTCCGTGATGAAACCGGTCTTGAACTTTCAGAGTACGCAGTCGCCGCAGCGCTCGTCGCGTTGGCAGCCGTCATCGCTTTCCAGACGCTGGGAACCAACATCGGCACCAAGATCAACGAACTCGCCACCAAGATCCAGTAGTTCGTTTGGTTCAGGTCGTCCCGGCAGCGGCAAGTAAAGATGCTGCCGGCTGGAAGTGAAGGCTCAAGCCTTCAATCCTGAAGGAGGTAAAAACAATGTTCAGGAAATTCTTCAAAGATGAATCAGGGCTTGAGCTATCCGAGTATGCCGTGGCCGCAGCACTTGTAGCTCTAGCGGCAGTGGTTGCATTCCAAACTCTCGGAACCCAGATCTCAGCAAGGATAGATACTCTGGCAGGCTTTATTCAGTAAGCCAGGAATTGAACTGCCATTGCCGGGTGGCGCGCCTTGTGAAGTTTTGACTACACAGGTGCGCCGCCACCTTTCTGTGATTCCCCCAAGAAATCGTTGTCCATCAAGATGCTTAGCCCAACTGCCACACTTTTCCAATTCTTATTAGTCCCGCTCGCCGCACTGGTTATCTACCACGACGTGCGGTATCGCCGTATTCCAAACGCATTTGTACTCGCCACGCTGATCAGTGGTTTGACTTTGAACTTCGTGATTGGCGGTTGGAGAGGTGGTCTAAGCAGCCTGGCCGGATGTCTTCTCGGCTTTGTCTTGATGTTCATGTTGCACGTCTTCGGAGCGATGGGTGCGGGCGACGTCAAACTCTTCGCCGCCATCGGTTCCGTCATCGGCGTGCAACTCGTACTTCCGACTTTTGTAGTAGTCGTTCTAACCGGTGGCTTGCTTGCTGTGATTTCCATCCTGCGATCGGGAGTCTTCGGGACCACGATGCACCGCGTCCTTCAGATTTTCGTCGGCTTGTTACCAGGATGGCAGATGCCGAAATTCAGCGTCCCTGCTGATCGTCGTCTCACCATTCCCTACGGTGTGGCTATCACCATCGGCGCCATTATCTCAACTGCGATCTTTCACCGTTAACAGCGGCAATTCACCCAGGCCCTGACCTGGCAAGAACGGAGAGTTGATTCCCATGCGAAACAAACGTTTCTTCATAGTGTTGGTAGGGGCCCTGATTTTTGGAGTGCTCGCTGCCGTATCAATCAGCAAATACTTGTCGAGCGCGCAGGCCTACACGAAGAATCTGAACAAGATCGCCGTGGCCAAGGTCGCGATTCCGATCGGGAGCAAGATCATTGCCGAGCAGATCATGGTGGTTCAGTTTCCGAAGGAATCTACTCCGGACGGAGCTTTCGACTCTCCTGAAAAGCTGGCGGGTCGCGTTGCCGTGATGAACATCGGCGCGCGCGAACCAATCACCGAATCACGCCTGGCTCCTGAAGGCACAGCGGCTGGTCTCGCCGCCGTGATCCCTGAAGGCTATCGCGCCATGACCGTCAAGGTTGACGACGCGGCGGGTATTTCCGGATTCATCATGCCCGGCACCATGGTGGACGTCGTTGTCACCATCGACCCGCGCGAAGGTTCCGGCATGCAGGATCCGATCTCGAAGATCGTGTTACAGAACATCAAGGTTCTTGCCAACGGTCAAAACATCGACAAACCGGAAAATGAACGTGAAGCCAACAGTGTTAAGGCGGTCACTCTCCAGGTTACTCCCGAACAAGCTGAGAAACTCGCGCTCGCATCAACCGAAGGCAAGTTGCAGTTGATGATGCGCAACCAGATTGACCAGGGCGACGAACAAACCAAGGGCATCAACAAGCGCAGTTTGTTAACCGGCGATGCGGCCGTGACTCCTCCGGAGCCGGGTTCACTGAAGAGTGAACAGCCGAAGTCGGATGCGAAACCAGTTCGCCGATCCGCAGCGCCAAGACCAGCACCAGCAGCGGCCCCAGCTCCTCAGCCCACTCCGCGTGCGTCAGTGGAAATGATCGAAGGCGCCAAGAAGCGCAGCGTCGAATTTCCATAAGGATATAGGACTGAAGTTCAGAGTTCAGCCTTTAGGCTGCGGTTTAAGACAAGCTGAAAGCTTGAACTCTAAACGCACTACTTGAAGTTGATCGCATTGACGATCGCTAGAAACAAAGGAGCATAAGATCATGCAGAGCCGTTCCCGAATTTCACGCCGAGTGAGTTTATTGCTGGCGTCCCTGATTACCATAGTTGCCACTTCCGTCGCGCAGGCCCAGGAAAACTCCTACAAGGCGTCGTTCAGCCAGAATAAAGATGCAATCGCCGTCAACGTCCTCGTAGGTCAGTCGCGCGTGATCAATTTCGATCGGCCGGTCGGACGTTTTTCGGTTTCGAATCCTGAGATCGCCGAAGCCGTGCTCGTCACACCAGACCAGGTGCTCGTAAATGGAAAAGCCTTCGGTCAGGTCAACTTCATCGCATGGGAGCAGAGCGGCGGGCAGTTTTTGGTGTTTGACGTTTTCGTCCGCGCCAATCTTTCGCTCATCGACTCGCAGATTCGCGCGCTGTTTCCGAACGACGACATTCGCCTGAGCCAGGCCAACGGATCCGTCGTGATTTCGGGCAGCGTTAAGAATGCCGCCACGTCTGCCCAGGTGCAGAGTGTGGTCGAAGCGGCGAACTTCAAGACCGTGAACATGCTGACGTCGCCGATTTCCAACGCTACCCAGATTCAGCTTCAGGTTCGTGTAGCGGAAGTGAATCGCAACCGGATGCGCGAGTACGGCACGTCGTTCTTAACGAATGGTGCTACTGGTGGCTACCTGAACAGCGGCCAGGGTCCAAGCGCAATCAGCGACTCCGTCATTGGCTCAGCCAGCGCTTTCCTGCAACCAGCTCTGAACGTTTTGCTTTTCAACACGTCACTCAACACCGCGGCCATGCTCCGGATGCTTCGCACTGAAGGTGCGTTCCGCGAGTTGGCCGAACCAAACCTGATTGCCATGAACGGTCAGCAAGCGAGCTTCCTCGCTGGTGGTGAGTTCCCGGTTCCTGTTCTTCAGAACACAGGCGCCAACGCGATCACCATCGTGTGGAAAGAATATGGTATCCGCCTGAATTTCAAACCGACGATCATCGACGAAGACCACATCCGTCTCGAACTCGAACCGGAAGTTTCCACTATCGACTTCAACAACGGCATCCGCTTCAACGGTTTCGTTATTCCCGCACTGCGCACTCGTCGCGCCAAGACTGGTGTCGAACTGCGCGACGGTCAGTCGTTCGCGCTCGCCGGTTTGCTTGATAACTCCGAGACCAAGACGTTGTCGAGAATTCCGATCATCAGTGACATTCCGGTGATCGGCGCGCTCTTCAAGTCGAAGTCGTTTGAGAAGAAAGAAACCGAATTGATGTTCTTCGTCACCGCCGTGATGGTTAAGCCCGTCAACAGCGACGACCTCCCGAACATGCGTGGTATCGATGGTCTGAAGGGCAGCTCGCCTTTGGGTGTTGAGCCGAAGGGTGAAGGCGTTTCAGGCGATAGCGGCTACAAGATCTCGGGACAGAAGGAATCAACTCCAGTTGCAGCGCCGGCTCCGGCCAAGGTTGAAGAACCGAAAGCCAAGACCACTGACACCGCAACTCAATCAAGCAGCACCGGCTCAGTCGGTAGCGTGCGTAACAATCAACCTGCCCTGCCAGTCGCCAAAGCGGTCACGATGGATTCGAATCCGAACGCCGTCCGGCCCTGGTAACTTGCACCTCTTTTTCTCGAGCCGATCTGCATTCGAACGTTAGAGGGGGAAAACATGAGGAACAGATCACAAGAACAAGTAGGAAAGAGAAAACGAGAACGAGGATCAATCCTGGCGACGTCAGCAATCGGGATGTTGTCGATACTGCTGGCAGTCGGTTTGGGAGTTGATATCAGCAGGTTCTATCTAGCGAAAACCGAGTTACAGAATTCAGCGGATGCAGCGGCCTTAGCCGCTGTATCCGCTCTCAACACCTCTGCCCTGGGAATTACGAAAGCAACCAATCGGGCAGTGGCGGCGATGAACAAATACGACTTCAACAACACGAGCGTGTCTTTTCCCCGATCGAACGTGCTGTTTGCAGTCAATCTCGAAGGTCCATACATGGACGAAGGTTCGGCGGCGGGACAAGCTGCCAACATTCGTTTCGTGAAAGTGACCACTCCGCCGTCGGCCGTCGGCGTTTCCTTTGCCGCGACGGTGCTTGGCAGCAGCAAGAATTTGTCGGCGACGGCTACGGCAGGTTTTTCAGTGCCGCTTAACATGTTCTGCAACTTCTTGCCTGTTTCCGTGATCGACTACGGCAGTCCGATCATGCCTGGAAATACTTACACGTTCCGCGCCGATACTGGTGGTTCGGTCACTCCGGGTAACTATCAGATTCTCGCGGTGGCGGGCGAAGGCGGTAAGGACGTTCGTGTCGGATTGGGAGCAGGCGTCGACAAGTGTGCCTCACCCGGCGAAGTTTACCAGGTTGATACGAAGCCGGGCCTGACGGCTGGCGCCGTGAGGCAGGGACTGAACACGCGGTTTGACGAGTATGCAACGTCTCAAGTGAACCCTGACCAGATGCCTCCCGACACCAACATTAAAGAGAGCATCAACTACGACCAGTACAAAAGCGGCAGTCCGTCACAGGCGCCACGGAATCCAGGCGTCGATGGTCGCCGAGTAGTTGTTATTCCGATCGTCAAAGAAGGCGAATACGACCAGGGTCGAGGCACCGTGAAATTCGATCGCTTCGGGACCTTCTTCCTTCAGACCAAGGTCAGCAACGGCAACGGTGGCGAAATGGTTGCCGAATACATTGACGACATCGTGTTGGGCCAGGGTGGTTTCAACCCGAACGGCGCACCCGTGAACGGCCTGATGGCAGTTCCGGTCCTGTACAAGTAAGGCGGCCCACTATGATGCACCATCGCATACGAAAAATTCGCAACACGCGACGCTCGCGCCGCCTGCAATTCTTGAGTCGCTTTCGCCGTGACGAAAGCGGCGTGCAGCTGGTGGAGACGGCGATAGTAATTCCGATCCTGCTGATTCTGTTTGCCGCAACCGCAGAGTTTGGTCGTTATTTCTACGAGTACACAACCGTCGCGAAAGCAGCGCGAGTCGGGGCCCGGTACCTGGCGTCCAAATCGGTGACCAGCTCAACTGATTACGTCGGCCCGGCCAAGAACCTCGTCGTCTACGGAAACATCGCCGGCACTGGCGATCCAGTTCTGCCTGGTTTAACCGTCAATAATGTTGACGTCCAATACAACGGCCCAATCTCGGGTGTGCCCGACACAGTCACTGTCAGCATCATCAACTACCAACACGACCCAATCTTCGACCTCGGTGGAATGCTCAACAACACTTCACTGTCGCTCGAAGTCGACGTGAAGCCGAGCGTGACGATGCGATTCCTGTTGACACAACCGACGGTCTAAGAAGGGCGGGAACAAATGCTGCGAATCAAAACCTGCAGAGAGAACGAGAGAGGCTCAACCCTGGTTGAGTTTTCAATTGGAGTCACGGTGTTTGTGACTGCGATGTTTGCGGTCCTGGAGTTTGGTCGCCTGTTGTGGGTGCACAACGCTCTTACCGATGCCGCTCGTCGTGGTGCGCGTTACGCCGTAATGCATGCCGCCTCCGATGAGACAGCGGTCAAGAATATCGTCGTCTATGGTGACGCCGCCGGAAGTGGCAACCCGATGCTCGACAACCTGAGCACGGCGAACGTGGTGGTGAACTACAACAGTTTTGGGCTGAACGATGGCACGGTGTCAGTGAGCATAACGAACTATCAGTTTCAGTTTGTTATTCCGCTGATCGGCACCACCATCACGATGCCCAGTTACAAAACGACGCTGACAGGCGAGAGTGCCGGATTCATTCCGGCGAACGTCTAGCAGCGCGGAATGAAGTTCGGGGAGGTTAGAGCTTCAAATTGTGGCAAAGCGAAATGCCATTACCAAGTTTCGAGTCCACTGCCGGATGGCGCCATTTTTACGCCAGCCGATCGAACATCGCTCCGGGCGAAACCGGCCTTGCAACATTGCGATGGACCTACCGTAACCCCCAGGCACTCTGTCCATAGTTCCATTCAGAAGAGACAGCCGCCGGCAGTTGGATTCGATTAAGAGAACCAAGAGGAAGAGATGACCGAACCAATTTCAGTCGTAGTCTTAAGCACCGGCCTCGAAAACTTCAAAGACATTCGGAGGGCTCTGTCTGCCGAACAACGCGTGAAACTCCTCGCCGGCGGCAACGACGCCGATCAGCTCTACGAAGAGATAGTACGACTCAAGCCGGCAGCGGCGATCATCGCGCTTGGTCCAAACGCGGACCATGCAGTGAGATTCATCGAGCGCTTGAACGCAGAATGTCCCGGAACCGCCCTCATTTCAGCCGCGCAGGACGCATCACCGGACATGATTCTGAGAAGCTTACGCGCCGGCGCGCGTGAGTTCCTGCGCATTCCGATCAGCGGCGAAGAGTTGCGCACGGTACTCGATCGAGTTTCGGAAGTTCTTACCAAGCAGGTCGAGGCTCCCAAGCGGAAAGGTCGCATGGTTGCCGTCTTTTCGAGTAAAGGCGGATGCGGCACTTCATTCATCGCGACGAATCTCGCAGCCGCGACCGCTTCCAAGACCGTCCTGGTGGATCTCAATCTTCAGGCCGGCGACCTCCCGCTCTTCTTAGGAATCGAAGCAAAGTATTCGATCGCAGACATGTGCGAAAAGCGCCAGCGTCTTGACGAGACGCTCATCAACAGTCTGGTAATGCCGCACTCAAAAAATCTGTCGTTGCTGGCTGCTCCTCGCGAAGCTGACCACGCGGACGAGATCGAACCTCAGCACATATTTGAGGTGCTCGAGAAACTGCGGGAGCACTACGACTACGTCGTGCTCGATCCGCAACACACCTTCGACTCGATTACGCTTGCGGCACTCGATCAATCCGACGAGATCGTCCTGATATTGACACTCGATATCCCCGCGATTCGCAGCACGCAGAGAGCGCTCGAGATCTTCGACCGGCTCGGATATCCGCGAAAGAAAGTGAAGATCGTAGTCAATCGCTGGAGCAAACAGATCGACCTCGATCTGCGACAGGTCGAGAAGTTTCTGGGTGAACCAGTCGTGGGTTTTGTGCCCAGCGACTATCAAACCGCCGTGGGCTCGATCAACCTCGGCACGCCGCTCGTGCAGGCAGAGCCTACTTCGAAGATCGCACTCGAGATTCGTCGCATCGCGCAGCAAATGGCTTTAGGTGTAGCGCCGATCGACGAGTCGAAACAACGCCGTCCTTTCTGGGCCTCTTTATTGAAGAAGCAGGCGGCCCAACCGAATTTCAATCTTCCCTCAATGGAAAAGGTCTAAAGCATGGCACTACGTGAAAGATTAATCGGCAACAATGGCGGCCCCGGGGGCCCATCCGACAGTAGCGGTCAACATTCGTTCCAGGAGATGAAGTCGCGTCTGCACCGGACGCTCATCAACCGGATGGATTTGACGAAACTGTCAACTCTGACTCCGGATCAGGTGCATGCGGAAGTTTCACGTTTGGCGGAAGTGGTGCTTGCCCAGGAAGCCATGCCGCTTTCGGTTTCTGAGCGTGAACGACTGGTCAACGACGTACAGCATGAACTCTTTGGACTTGGACCACTCGAGCCGCTGCTGAAGGATCCGACGATCTCTGACATCCTGGTCAACCGTCACGACGTGATCTACATCGAGCGACGCGGCAAGATTGAAGCAACCAACGTTCGATTCAAAGACGACGAACACTTGATGCGCGTGATCGAGCGTATCGTGTCGTCAGTCGGCCGTCGTATCGACGAATCGTCGCCCATGGTCGATGCGCGTTTGCAGGATGGCTCGCGCGTCAACGCGATTATTCCGCCGTTGGCGATCGATGGACCAGTAGTTTCGATTCGTCGTTTCGGCTCTGACCCGCTGCGCATGTCTTCGTTGATCGAGTTCAATGCGCTCACCAAAGACATCGCCGACATGTTGCAGATGGTGGTGGCTGCGCGCCTCAACGTTTTGATCTCTGGAGGAACCGGTGCCGGTAAAACGACTCTGCTTAACGCGCTGTCAGCGTTCATTCCTGAAAACGAACGCATCGTTACCATCGAAGACTCAGCCGAACTTCAACTGCAACAGCCGCACACCGTCAGACTCGAAACGAGGCCGCCCAACATCGAAGGCCGCGGTGAAGTGACGCAGCGAGATCTGGTGCGCAACGCACTGCGTATGCGTCCGGATCGCATCGTGATCGGTGAGGTGCGTGGTGGCGAGGCCATCGACATGCTTCAAGCCATGAACACTGGTCACGACGGCAGTTTGACGACCATTCACGCCAACACTCCGCGCGACGCCATGGCGCGACTCGAGACGATGATCCAGATGACCGGCATGCGTTTGTCTGACCGCGCAATGCGGCAGCAGATCGCGTCGGCGTTGAACCTGGTGGTACAGGTCGCGCGCATGTCTGATGGTTCGCGTCGCGTGACGTCGATTTCTGAAATCACCGGCATGGAAGGTGAAACGATCACCATGCAGGAGATCTTCCAATACGAGAGAACCGGTGTGGACAAGGAAGGCCGAGTCCTCGGACGTTTCCGCCCGACCGGCATTCGCCCGCGGTTCGCCGAACGGTTGAAAGCATGCGGCTTGCAGTTGCCGCGCGTCTTCTTCGAGGAGATGTAATCAAAATGATCATATCGTTTCTCGTATTTGTATTCGCGTTGTTTCTGGTGCTCGGCGCCTACTTGCTTGCTACCCATGGCACCGAACAGAAGCGTGCCCGCTTGCAGAAGCGACTGTCCGAGGCACTGTTGCATTCCGCGCATGCTGAAGACATCGACGTAGTACTCGCTCGCAATGAGTTGATGAGCGAGATCCCGTGGGTCAACCGGACGTTGATCAACGTCCAGGCGGCGTTGCAGTTAAAGCGCATGTTGGACCAGGCGGATCTCGCGATTACGCCTTCGCGCCTGCTGATGTTTTCTTTCATGGCCGGCATGCTCGGCGCGCTGGCCGCTTCAGTCCTGACGATACTGGTTCCGGTGATGATACTTGCCGGACTAATTACCGCGTCGATACCGCTCATCCACGTTTATTACAAACGCAAAAGGCGTTTCGACGCGTTTCTCGAACACCTTCCCGATGCGCTCGACCTGATGAGCAGAGCGCTCAGCGCGGGACACGCTTTCTCCGAAGCTCTGCACATGGTTTCGATGGAAATGCCGGAGCCGATCGCCACTGAGTTTCGCAAAGCTTATGAAGAGCAGAATCTTGGTCTTTCAGTGAAGCTGGCGCTCGATAATTTAACGCACAGAATGCCATTGCTGGACCTCAAGATGTGTGTCACCGCGATTCTGATTCAACGCGAGACAGGCGGTAATCTGGCGGAGATTCTCGAGAAAGTTTCTTACACGATTCGCGAGCGCTTTCGCATCCTGGGTGACCTGAAGACGTTGACCACGAGCTCGCGCATGTCCGCCTGGTTACTGTGCGCCCTGCCGATCGGCGTGGCGTTAATGGTGACGGTACTGAATCCGGAATACATGAGCGTGCTTTGGAGAGATCCGCGCGGTCATTACCTGATTGCTGCTGCTTTGACGATGCAGATTACGGGTATGTTGATCGTGAGGAAGATTCTGAAGATCAAGATCTAAGCCTTAGGACTTTGGTCTTGGGCCTTTGGCCTTTGTACGTGAACAAGACCAAAGACCAAAAGCCAAAGACCAAAGACCTAAGACCTAAGACCAGAGAGCCGAGAACCAATGATACTCCTAATCGCCATCTCCACTTTCGTCTGTATCTCACTCGGACTGCTGGGTGTCTACTGGTTGCTTTACAAGCCGCAGAGTGCTGCGACTGAAAGACTGCGCAGGCTGGCGGGTAAAGATGGTGGCTCAGCTCAAGGTGTCGCTCCGTCGATCGTCACTCCCGACGATGGTCCGGCCACTGATCTTGCACAGCGTCTGGCGTCGCCGTTGAACAAGCTGCTGCCTCCTTCCGCGAGTGAGGCTAAGAAGCTGCAAAAGCAACTGATGCATGCAGGCTTCCGCTCTGCGGATGCTCCGATCATCTATCGCGGTATTCAGCTCGTTTCGATGGCCGGCTTTCCGCTGATCGTGGCGGGCGTTTGTGCGCTGCTGGCGCGTCCGTTAACGAGCGCGCTCATTTACATCATTCTCGCCTTCATAGTCGGCTTTATTCTGCCGCGTTACTTCCTGGGAAGAGTTACCCGCAACCGGCAAAGAGATTTGCGTTGGGGACTCGCTGATGCACTCGACTTGATGGTGGTGTCAGTTGAAGCAGGTCTCGGCTTGAATGCCGCGATGATGAGAGTCGCGACCGAGATGAGAGACGTGCACCCCGCGATCGCGATTGAACTCGAACTCGCAAATCTCGAAATCCGCGTCGGACGGGATCGCGATGAAGCGTTGCGCAACCTCGCCGAGCGAACCGGTGTGGACGATCTTCGCAGTCTCGTGGCGATGCTGATTCAAACTGACAAGTTTGGTACTTCGATCGCCAAAGGTTTGCGCATCTTCTCAGATTCACTAAGAACCAAACGACGCCAGCGAGCTGAACAGGAAGCGCAGAAAGCGGCAGTCAAACTCTTGTTCCCGCTCGCGTGTTTCCTCTTCCCGACGCTTTTCATAGCTATTCTCGGACCGGCGGCCCTTAACCTCATTGACGTTCTCGGAAAGATGTAGAGGAGTTGGACCAATGAGCAAACGTAGAATACTTGCTGTTCTAATTGCTTTTTTACTGACCATCGCAGTGACTGCGATGTGGAGCGCTTCCACGGATGAACGCGAGGGTGATCCTGATGCCATCGTGCTCGAAGACTCAGGTGCCGAGGCCGGCAACATCGACGACGTCGGTGCGCCGCGCAAGAAGGGCAACAAGGTCGTCAAAGTGCTGACGGCGCCGTTTAAGGCATTCGGCAAACTGTTTGGTCGCGGTGACGAAAAGAACAAGGTCTACCGCATGACAGAGAAGGATGCTGAGCGCTTTGAAAGCGTCGGCATCACCCGGGTCAACGATGCGCGTTCAGATAACACGAGGAAAGATACCGCATCCGGTTCCGCCAAAGATCACCTGGAAGCCGGTCGTGAATACCTGCTCGAGAATCGTTTCAACGAAGCGATCACCGAACTGAGCACCGCCATTTCACTCGACCCAAAGCTTACCGAGGCCCACAATCTGCTCGGCGTCGCCTACGACAAGAAGGGTTTTGGCGATCGCGCGAAAGAGTCGTTTGAGCGTGCTGTGAAGATGGAAGAAGATGCCGACACGCTTAACAACCTCGGGTTCTCGCTCTACCAGAATGGCAACTACCGAGCGGCTGTCGATCGCTTGAAACGTGCCGCGAAGTTGGCGCCAAACGACGAGCGCATTCTGAACAATCTCGGTTTGGCGTATTGCCGTCTCGGCAAAGTTGAAGAAGCTTACAGGGCGTTCGCCCGTGCGACTGGCCCACTAAACGGAAACCTGAACGTCGCGAAGATGCTAGAGAGATTTGGCCGGGAAGACGACGCGATTCGTTATTACGAGGCAGCGCGCCAGATCGATCCGAACAACACGCTCGCCCTGCGACGCCTGGCTGATCTCTACCAGCGCGTTGGCCGTGCAAGCGAATCTGAATCTGCTCGCGCCGCACTGGTCCTGGCTCAGAACGGCCCTGCCGCCGGCGCTACCGGCAAATAGGTCTACATAAGTCCCATTCAATAGAGGAAAACTCACATGTCGCACACCGCAATTCTGACGCGCGCGGAAATTGAAAGCATGGGACCGCCACTTCCCGAAGAGAACGCCGATACCGGCATCTCTGAAGGATTCCTGTGCGATCTCGCGCTGAAACACGTCGCGATGTTGCCGGAGCCGACGACGACCGCCGTCGCCGAGCGCATCAACCTGCCGCGCACCCTTACCGAAGACCTGCTGCAAAAGCTTTACCGAGAGAAGTTGATCGAGGTGAAGATGCAGTCGGCGATAGGTTCGACGCGCTACGCGATGTTGGACCACGGCTGGGATCGTCTGACGCGCCTGTTGTCGATCTGTGGTTACGTCGGTCCTGCGCCGGTGTCTCTGCGCGACTACTCGCACATGATGAAGTTGCAGTCGATTCCGTCAAACACGGCGTCGATGGAAACTGTGCGTCAGGCGTTTCACGACCTGGTGTTACCGGAGTCGCTCCTGCAAACGCTGGGTTGCGTCATTAATTCACGGCGCTCGCTATTCCTGACGGGATTGCCAGGCACGGGTAAGACTGCCGTAGCAGAACGCATCAATGGCGCATTGGCTGGCGGAATCTGGATTCCTTACGCAGTTGAGATCGATGGACAGATCATTCGGGTGTTCGATGGCCATTGCCACGAAGAAATGCCGAAGGATGAAACTCCAATCGACTTCGATCGTCGTTGGGTTCACGTTCGTCGCCCGCTGGTTGTGGTTGGTGGTGAGTTGACGCTCGAAAATGCTGACCTTACGTGGAGCAGCGCTGCGAAGTTTTACGAAGCGCCGTTTCAGATGAAATCGAATGGCGGCACGCTGGTAATCGACGACTTCGGTCGGCAGCGTGTGGCGCCACAGGATCTCTTGAACCGCTGGATCGTACCGCTCGAACGTCGCGTCGATTATCTGGCGCTACACACTGGCAAGAAGATTGAAGTTCCATTCGAACAGCTCGTGGTGTTCTCAACCAACCTTGAAGAAAAGGATCTCGCGGACCAGGCGTTTCTGCGACGCATGGGATATCGCGCGCGCGTCGAGCCGCCCACGGCCGGAGCCTACACGGCGATCTTCAAACAGCAGGCGAGCCGTCGTAACATTCGGGTCGATCAGCCGGTGTTGGACCACATTCTGACGAAGTATCGCGTTGAGCGCCGCATGATGAAAGGCTGCGAACCCCGCGACCTGCTCGATCGCGCTACTGATATTTGTAAGTTTGAGCAGCAGGGTATTGAGCTGACGCCGCACATTATCGACATTGCGTGGCGTAACTACTTTGGTTCGTCGCACACGTTCGCTCCGGTGCAAACGCAGGAGACGATGATCGAGCGCGGGCTTGCGGATCCGTTGGAACTCTAGGACTCCGCTCCGTAGGAGCAGCATGTTTATAGCCATGCTGCACCCATGGACTGCGCTCCGTAGGAGCGCCATGTCGCTCCTAACGGAGCGAGAAGAAATGTTGGGTTGGATTGCTATAAACATTTTGCTCCTTAGGAGCAAAGCAAAAAAATCATGATCCGGATCGTTAAAGTAACACTCGCCTGTCTAATCGTTTTCGTGTGCTCTACGGTCGCGTTTGCACAGACGGAGATCAGGATCAAGCTGGCAGATGGTTCCTATCTCGTAGTTGATGAGGCCACGGAGACGCCGCAGGGTGTCTGGTATCGCAGGGGCAACATCAATCAACTGCTGCCGAAAGAAAAAGTAAAGAAGATCGAGCGCATTACCGCTGAGCCCACGCCGGCGGCGACGCCGTCTACAAACGACGACGATCATTTTGAAGTTGCCGAAGCTCCAGTCGCCCAAAGACCGACTTCAGGAAACTACGATCAGCCAGTCTGGATTTTTCTAAAGGGCGGCGCGCGCGTGGAAGCAGACAGCGCGAGTGAATCGCCGGCCGGCGCCTGGTACAAGCGTGGTTCGATGGCGATGTTTATCGATCGCAGCCGCATCGATCGCATCGAACTCGAAGATCCCGCGACGGTCGCGAAAGCAGGGAAGAAGGAACGTGGTTGGAGTACGGGCAGACCCGGACTGGATAATTTGATTCGCCAGAACGGCAACAAATACAACGTCGATCCTTATCTGATCTTCCTTGTCATGGAACAGGAGTCGCACTTCAACGCGGGTGCGGTTTCGCCGAAAGGCGCGCGCGGATTGATGCAGTTGATGCCTGGAACCGCAGCGCGATTCGGCGTGCGACGTGCACACGATCCGGCGCAAAACATTTCAGGCGGCACGCGTTATCTGCGAGAGTTGTTGAATCGTTTCAATAACCGCGTAGATCTGGTGCTGGCGAGTTACAACGCCGGAGAAGGCGCGGTCGCAAAGTTTGGCAACCGTGTGCCGCCGTACCGCGAAACTCGCAACTACGTTAAGAAGATCAGCTATCGCTACAAGCGCACCACCGCACGCACGAAGAAGGTAGTTAGTAAGACCTAAAACAGAATTATGAAACGAGCTCTTAAGGCGACGCTTTTGGTTGTTTCGTTAGTGGTGGTTTGCAGTGCGCAGCAAACCAGTGG
>JBIOVO010000201.1:0-13858 GCA_044867735.1 Pyrinomonadaceae bacterium
TCGATGTAAGCTTGCGCTTGTTTGCGCACTTCAGAGTCTTCAATCTTGCTGACAAAGTCGCGCGCTTTCATCTCGCCTTTGTTGATAGCCATGAACGCCAACTGTATGTAGATCGCGTCGCGCTCGGCCGACGTCTTTGCGCGGTCCAGCCGATCGAACAAACTCTGCTCCTGCTCTTCAGAAGGCTTATCGGGCTTGACGCCTTTGCTCATCCACTCGTCGTCGCGCTTCCGCGCATCTTCAGATGCGATCGCACTCAACGCGTTCAGGTGAGCACGAAGTGATTCGACCATGTCGGCCGGCGCGCCCTGTTCGAAGAAGGGCAACAGGCGTTTGAGCATCAGGTATTTTCCATCGAGACCGATTGGACCCTGATCTTGTCCCGGTTGCGGGAGTGGCCGAAGCAGGATTGCTGCGCCGGCACGATAAAAGGCCGCACGCAGCTCCGGCGAGACCACGGCAGGTGTGTTCGTTGAAGACATCTGCGAAGTGGAAGTGCCGTTGCCGGTGAAGATGATGAACAGCCGTGGCGTAAAGATGTAAGACGAAAGCAGCGAAACGGTATTCGCGTCTGACTGCGGATTGTTCGCCGCGGTGGCTGACAGCGCTGCGTAGAGTCTGTCAGCAGCATTGGCGTCCTTATCGCGAAGGTCAGTTAGAAAGTTGACGCTCTGCGTCGTCACAACTGCGAGCGCCTGTTCACCAAACTGAATCGCGCGATCCACCTCGCCTGAACGAAGCAGTTCTATCGCCACTGACAAACGTTGCTGTAAAACCTCCGACAACTGATAAGGACTGGGAGTTGAAGTTGTGACTTCGACCTTTTGCGCCTTCAGCTTCTCCAGAAACTCTTCACCCAAAACGCGATCGTGTCGTGCTGCTAGTCGCAAAACTTCGCGGCGAATATTCGGCGGCAGGTGGACCGCGTAACCACCGGTTCGAGTTTTCTGTTGACTGATTTCGTCCTGAAGTTTTCTGTTGCTTTCCTGATCGGCGACTTCGGCCGCCTCCCACGCTTTGCGAAACAGCAATCGACCTTGCTCAGTGTCGACTTGCCAGAGCGCATCGGCAATTCGCGCGAGACATCTGGCGCGCAGCGTTTGATCGTTGAAGGTGCGAGCGTCAGTCGAAAGCGAAATCAGCAGTGCGCGAGCTCGCGAACGACGTTCTTTCAGTTCGAGATCGGCCTCGGCAGACTCGGTTGATTTAGCGGCGGGTTTCTTCGCGAGCTTATCGGATTTCGCTTGCGCCGCAGCACTTGTAGCAAAGCCTGCGGCCAGTAAGACGACAACCACTAAGCTCAGAGGATTTCGAATCATCTAATTCGTTCCTGCGGTTACTGGTTCTCTTCGTTTTTCGAGAATGGAGCGCGCGATGGCCAGCGTTGCCACGGCTCGAGGCGATTCTCCGGTAAACGTCTTTGCGAGCTGAACAGCCCTTAGTAGATCGGCAGGAGCAAGATGCCTGAAAACAGCGATTAAGTCAAAATCTTCAGCGGTAGCATTGTTCATCACGACCATGAACTTCGTTTGCAGTCGGGAAGCGATACGGCTGTCTTCGCCGGTGAAGGCTTCGGCGCCGTTTGCTGCTTTAACAACTTCGCCGAGAACCTCCCACGCACGCACGCGATCGATCTCACTCAAACCTACTGCTACCGCAGTCAGTGCGCGTGCACGATCCGGATCGCTGCCACTGATCCTGCGGGCTTCCGCGAGCGCTTCCTCGAGCATATCTGCTGCACGCGAACGCTCCGTAGCAATCACGAGTTTCGCGGCTCTCGTCAGGGCCCAAACTTTCTGAATGCTTGTCAGGTCGCCGGTCTTAACGAGCCTGGCAATCTCAGTCGCGTCCTTGTTTTGGATGGCCTGATCGGTGAGTTCGAAATCGGTGTAGGCTTTGACGCTCTTTCGTAGTTCGCTGTTCTCGATCTTATCGACCAGCTCACGTCCGCGCGGATCGCCGCTTCCGATCAATGCCACAGCGTAATCCGCGTAGATCGCATCGCGATCGTCTGATTTGGTAGCACGATTCAGTCGCTCCTGCATTCTTTGTAACGGATCGCCTTCCGACTCCTCAGGCTGAATGCCGATGCTTACGGAGCGGTTCTCGCCCTGCTGCATGTCCTGCGGCACGTAAGACGCGAGCGCCGTCATTTGCGTACGCAAGCCGGGCGCGAAATCCGGTGCGTGTTGTTCAAAGAGTGGCAGGAGTCGTTTGATGATCAGATATTTTCCGGTTTGACCAGACGTAGTCCGATCCTGATCGGGTGCGGGAAGCGGTTGCATCAGAATCTGATAAGCAACTTTGAAAAAGTTATTGCGCAGCGCCTGATCGACTTCCGGCGCCGGCGTCGGACCTCTCTGTTGACTTCGATTAGCTCCACCCTGGCGTTCGAACGTGACGTACAGAAACGGCGTGAACAGATATGAGGACAGACCTGAGACAGTATTGGCATCCGAGGTCGGATCGGTTGCCGCGCGTGCAAGCAAAGTTGTGTATGCGCCATCGGCGGCTTGAGTATTCTTCTCGCGCAGGGCGCTGAGGAAGAAGATCGTGTCGATATTCACGGCATTGAGTGCAGGCGCTGCAAACTCCATCGCGCGGTCAACCTGGCCGTCTTCGACGAGCCTGCGGGCGAGTTGCAAACGTTGGGAAGATCCGAGTCGAGCGCCGGCGTTATTGCGGCGTTGGTCAGCAGCGGCTTCAGCTCGCTCTTTCTCTGCCGACTCATCGAGCGCCTTGAGAAACTCTTCGCCGAGTTTTCGATCGCGTTTGGCTACGAGTCGCAACACTTCGCTGCGCAGGTCTGGACCACCACGCACGACGACCGGCCCGCCTTCGCCTTCGAGTCGCTTCATTTCTTCAGCCCGTCGCCTGGCCGTTTCCGCATCGACAGTTTCCGCGGCTTCCCACGCGCGGCGGAAGAGTTCACGAGCACGGTCCGGGTCGGAGTCCCAGAGAACATCCGCGGCGCGTGCCTGAACGCGTGCTCTTCTCGTCTGGTCCTTAAAGCTGCGAGCTTCGTCGGCGAGGCTCGTGACCAGTGAGACTGCAACGGTGCGTTGCTGCGCGGCGTCGGCATCTGCTTCTTCGTTAGCCGGTTTTGTTTTCCTGGACTTCTGCGCGGTGGCAGTGGGAGCAGACAAACCGAGGCAAAGGATCAGCGCAAGTGCGACAACCGGTAGGGGGAAAGACATAGACGACTCCTGTTGGGCTGAAAGCGGGATGGATATAGCCGGACAGTTCCACGTACCGGCGGTCGTTCGGTTCCAAAAAGAATCCACAGACTACACAGATTGATTGTTAAAGAATCTGCGTAATCTGCGGATGGAGAACTCCATTCCTCAACGCGCTAGACCGCTACGACTTCGAGGTCAGGATCGATTTCCTGCTTCAACATGCTCTCGATCGCCATCAGCGTTCCGGTGAGTGAACTCGGACAGCTACCGCACGCTCCCTGATAGCGAATGCTCAACGTGTTCTCTTTCAATCCCATGATCTCGAGGTAGCCGCCGTCACCCATCAACGCCGGCCGCACCTTCTCATCCAGGATCTCGTTGATTCTCAACAATCTCGGATCGTCACTCGTCAAAGCTGCTATCGGGCCACCCACTGCGGCAGCCGCCGCTGCTGCCGCTCCACCTGCAACGGCCTCGGCGGCGCGGATCGGCACCGCCAATGCCGGTAACAGTTCGTCCCAATCACCCTCGTCGTCTTTTTCGACGGTGATCATGCTGTCCATGTAAAAGACCGATACCACGTGACCTACGTCGAACAGTGATTTGGCGAGCGAATCGTCCTGGGCGAGTTCCGCCGAACCATACTGGCGCGCCACGCCGTTACTCACCGGCTCACGCAAGATAAATTTGACCGCGTTCGGGTTTGGTGTTTCTTCGATATCACTAATCTTCGGCATCCTAAACTCCTCATGTAAACGCTCACATTATAGCGCTTTTGCGCGTAAGAAGCAGTTTGCCGGAAACCGCCGGGAGCGTGGCATTTTTGCCCGCTAAATCTTTCTTAAAAAAAAGCTGCGACGACGTTGCAGGAATCATTGCTAAAAACTAAAAGCAGGCTTATACTCCCGCCCTCACTTGCCCCCCTCTCAGAAGGTGAGTCAAGTTGAGATAGAGGCAGGCGATAGCGAGGGTCGCCTGCCTCCACTTTTTGGCTTTCGGCCGTGGCTCTTTGGTCTTTGCAGGCGCTCCGATTATGCTTGCGTAAACTATTTAGTTAACTAAGACCAAAGACCAAAGGCCAAGTCATTGAATATCGGCATCACGGTTTACCCGACCTACGGCGGCAGCGGCATTGTCGGATCTGAGCTCGGCAAGGAACTAGCCGAACGCGGACACACTGTTCACTTCATCTCTTCTGCACTCCCGACCCGTCTGACACAACTCAGCGAACGCGTTCGTTTCCACGAAGTGGAGATGATGTCGTACCCGTTGTTTGAGCATCAGCCCTACACGCTCGCACTCGCTACCAAGATGTCGACCGTTGCTGAAGAAGAGAAACTGGATCTGCTGCACGTTCACTACGCCATCCCGCATTCAATCAGTGCGATTCTTGCGCGCGAGTCGCTCAAGCCGCGCCGCCGCCTGCCCGTGGTGACGACGCTTCACGGAACCGATATCACGCTCGTGGGCGCCGATCGATCTTATTTGCCGATCACGCGTTACGGAATTGTTCAATCGGATGGAGTCACCGCCATCTCGAATTATTTGAAAGAAGCGACCAACGAGATATTTCACTTCGACGACATCCGTGTGATTCCGAACTTCGTTTGCCAGCACGATTACAAACGTCTCGAGGTTCCAGAACTGCGCCAGTCGCTGGCGCCGAATGACGAGCGTTTGCTGGTCCACGTTTCGAACTTTCGTCCAGTGAAGCGACCGGTCGACTGTGTTGAGATTCTCGATCGCGTGTTGAAGAAGAACGTACGGACACGGCTGGTGATGGTTGGCGACGGCAGTGAACGAACAAACGCCGAGCACCGTGCGCGTTGTCTCGGTATCTATGACAAGTGTTCGTTTGTCGGAAAGCAGCCGAGGATTGTTGACTACCTCTCGGCCTCAGACGTGCTGCTGTTACCTTCAGATCAGGAATCGTTCGGGCTGGCGGCGTTGGAAGCGATGGCGTGTGAAGTTCCCGTGATCGCGTCTCGCGTCGGCGGCTTGCCGGAAGTTGTTACCGATGGTGAGACCGGGTATCTCAGTCCCGTCGGCGACGTCGACAAGATGGCCGCAGACGCAGCGCGTTTAATCGCTGACGATAAGCTGCGTCAGGAGATGGGCCGTCATGCGCGCGAGTCGGCGATTAGCCGGTATCGCACAGACGTGGTGATTCCTGAGTACATCGATTTCTACGAGCAGGTGCTCGCAAAGTAAATTGCCGATTTCCAATTGCCGATTGCCAATTTGGATTCCTTTGACCGGGAATCGGTAATCGGCAATTGGAAATTGGCAATGACATCACTAATTGTCGGGACAGCGGGTCACATCGATCACGGCAAGAGCGCGCTTGTCCGCGCTTTGACCGGGACCGATCCCGACCGCCTTCCGGAAGAAAAACGACGCGGTATCACGATCGATCTCGGCTTCGCCGATCTCGAACTCAACGATCTGCGTCTCGGTTTCGTTGACGTCCCGGGCCACGAACGTTTCATCAAGAACATGCTGGCTGGAGCGCACGGCATTGATCTGCTCGCCCTGGTGATCGCTGCCGACGAAGGTGTGATGCCGCAGACGCGAGAGCACTTCGATATCTGTCGTTTACTGGGTGTACGCAATGGGTTGGTTGTGATCACCAAAAAAGATCTAGTCGACGAAGAGATGCTGGTGCTGGTTGAAGACGAAGCGCGGGAACTCGTGAAAGGATCATTTTTGGAGGACGCGCCGCTGATCAATGTCAGCGCTCGCACGGGCGCCGGGCTCGACGATTTGAAGTCGCAGTTGGAGCAGATGGGCCGGCTCGTTCCTCCACGTTCGCACGATTTCACGATGCGGCTTCCGATCGATCGCGCATTTTCGATGAAGGGTTTTGGATCGGTCGTTACCGGCACATTGATTTCGGGAAAGATCACCGAGGGCGACGAGCTTGAACTATTGCCTGCGAGTGCGAGTGTCAGAGTGCGTGGGTTGCAGGTCCATAACAAGTCCGTTCACGAGGCACGCGCGGGACAACGAACGGCTGTGAACCTCGCCGGTATCGACACCGCGCAAATCGAACGTGGAATGGTTCTCGCCACGGCTGGTCGCCTGCGGCCGGCTCAGGTCATCGATGCCTGGATTGACGTTTTACCCGGTGCTTCGCGGCCGTTGCGTTCGCGAGCGCGAGTCAGGTTTCACATTGGAGCCGCGGAAGTGTTGGGACGAGTACGAGTTTTGGAAGGTACGTCGCAGATTTCCGCCGGCCAGAGTGGTTTGGCGCAGTTACGACTTGAGGCTCCGGTCATGGCACTGCACGATGATCGTTTCATCCTGCGTAGCTATTCGCCGGCCGAGACGATTGCCGGCGGATTGATTATCAATCCGTTTGCGACCAAGCATCGCGGGCGGGAGCTGGAGAGATCTCTGGCACAGCTGCGTTCGTTGATGCAGGACGAGCGCGCAGCGAAGTTTACCGGGTTTGTGACAGTTGCCGGCGATAGAGGTATGAAACTCACCGATCTTGCGGCCGCCACCGGTTGGACCAACGACGTTCTCGCGCAGCTTGTGTCGCAAGTTCAAAAGGACGGATCGGTGATTGATGCAGGCGGCGTTTATCTGTCGCCTGAGAGCTTTGAACGGCTCAGTCAGGCGGTGGTCGCTGAACTGGATCGTTATCACAAGCGTGAACCGCTGGTTCGCGGAATGCTGCGCGAGACGCTGCGTGAAAAAATTTTTGCGCACTCATTGCCGGAACTATTTGCGGGCGTGCTTGCGCGGTTAGAAGCGAGTGGCGAAGTCGTCGCTGAGAAAGACATCGTTCGTTTAAGTCGACACAGTGTTGGACTCTCGGAACAGGACGCGGCGTTGAGTAAGCGCATCGAGCAACTCTACCTGGCAGCGGGAGTCGAAGCACCTTCGATTGACGAACTGATGACGCGTGCGAATGTGACGGCGCCGGAGCGTACACAAGCGCGAAAGATCATGCAGTTGCTGATCGATGAGCGTAAGATCATTCGCATTCACGGTGAGATGTTTATGCACACAGACGTGCTTGAAGAGCTAAAGACAAGACTGCGCAACTATGCTTCTCAGCACGAGCCAGAACGTTTGATCGATGTTGCAGCGTTCAAGGAGCTGGCGGGCGTCTCGCGCAAATACGCGATACCGTTGTTGGAATATTTCGACCGCGAGCAAGTGACCCGGCGCGCGGGTGACAAACGGATCATCCTCAAGCCTCGTTGAAAGAGCTATGCCTCTCAAAGAATCGCAACTCTCGAATCAACGGAGAAATCAGCTCGCCAAGATCTGCACTCGTTTGCCGGAGGTGACAGTAGAGCAAGCCGGCGACCACTTGTCGTTTCGCATTCGTAAGAAGATCTTTGCCTACTATCTTTTTGATCATCACGGCGATGGGATGATCGCGTTCTGCTGTAAATCCACTTTGAGCGAGCAGCGCCGGCTCGTAGCGTCAGACCCGGACACCTTCCTGGTCCCGGCATACGTTGGACCAAAGGGCTGGGTGAGCGTCCGAATGGATCTCGAGACCATCGATTGGGCCATCATCGAGGAACTCGCCCGCACCGCGTACCTATCACTTGCCCCGCGAAAACTCGCGGCCTTAGTCGATGTCGACACCTGAGACGTGGACACGGGTGGCCACGGAGTGGCGCCCCTACAAAGGATTATTGTCCGGGATCAGGGACGGAGATGCGATGCGTAACTGCTCTCTCAACAGACATTTGAAGAAACCGAGTTAGAACCAATTCAGGTCGACGTCTCTGATGAGAACCGCACATGTCGAGTCCCATACTCCCATTTCCCGGCTTTTTTGAAGAAATGCTCCGACAAGATTTCCGTGATGCGGGACAAAAAAAGTTTCTCTGGCATGGGGTCGGCATCATCAATAGAGTGCGCGCGAAAACAACAACGAAAGCTTAGTCCAGACTCTTTGAAGAGTCGTGATTACCGTCATCCTCCCACTCAGTGCCTTCGTTTTTCTAGAAGGCTGAACCATTAGACCGAAATCGAGCACGCATGCCCGGCGATTTCTACCTCCCGGCGATCATTTGCGAGGACTACTGTGCCCGCAGGTCAAAAGCTCAAAAGTCTGCGCAACAAGCGCAACATCACTGTTCGCGACGTCGAACACGCCAGTCGCAGAATTGCAGATGCCAAGGGAGACAAGCGGTTTTGTATCTCTAACGGTTGGTTAGCCCAACTGGAGAACGGCGCCTCTGAACCAAGCATCTGCAAGCTGTTCAGCCTGAGCGTGATCTACCAGGCTAACCTCCTCGACTTGCTTCGACTCTACAACGTCGATGTAGACGACAAGGAAAAGTACGAACCAGTCGCAAACCCTCAGCTGACCCAACTGATCCCCGACAAAAACAGATTCGGTGGCAATTCACTTTCCGAGGTTTTACAGACAGAGCTATCGACTGGTCTAACTCCGCAGTTGGAAGGCGGCAGCAATGGAAGCAGTTCGCCGGGAATCATCCATGCACACCTCGGCTCAGCAGACTTCACGATGTATCCAATGATCAGGCCGAGTGCTCTCCTGAAGATCGATACGAGTCAGAACAGATTGAATCCGATCGCCTGGCGCAATGAATACGAGCGGCCAATATTCTTCATTGAGCTGCGAGATGTGTACGCGTGTGGCTGGTGTGAACTGCAAGGCAACCAGTTACTGATCATTCCCCACCACTCGTCGCTGGCAAGCGTGCGCCGTTTCACTTACCGGCGTGAAGCGGAGATCGTCGGTCGAGTTGTCGCTTACAGCACCCCATGTGTCGATCTGGAGCCTGAGTCAGCGGGAGTGCATAGAAGAAAGACCGGGATGATTTTGAGGTGAGACGCAATGGAAATACTTCGGTCCAAAGAGTTTTGGTGGCTCAGTTCTCAAGTGAAGCCATTCGTGCGTCTACATCTTGGTAGTTATTTGTGCATTGTTATCGCCAGCATTCTCGTCCTGTTGGATCCGCTGATCGTAAAGTTCCTTATAGATGAGGTTATTCCAAATCGTCGGATAAGTTGGTTACCGCTCATTGCGGCCGCCTTTTTCTTAACGCATATGGGCCGCCTGACATTCGACAGTCTCGCCGGCGTCCTGAATTTTCGCGCGGTGCAGAAGATGACGTTTCGTTCGCGATTAGGCCTTTTGCGTCATCTGCAACGTCTCTCGGCTGAATATCACGATAACAAGCCCGTTGGCGACACTTTGCACCGGCTCCAGGTTGATGTGGACCAGGTTGCCACTATGAGCGGCGAGGTGATCCCGACGGCATTGCGCATAGTGACGGGGTGCACGCTGATAATGATCACGATGCTGGTGCTGAATTACCGGCTAACGGCGATCGTGCTGCCGCTGATACCGGTGTTCATATTGGCGCGACGTCGTTTTCACGATCGTTTGCGACACGCGTCTGACTCAGTGCAGCAGCAATCCGGAAAGATGATCGGGTTTTTAGAAGAGCACCTTTCCGCAATCGTGCAGGTGCAATTGCTTTCCTGCGAGCAGCGAGAAGCACGCCGCTTTGCGCGCCTTTCCAGCAGTGCGGTTCGGGCACAAGTGAAGCGCCGTCTCACGGAGCTCTTTTTCAGTTCAGTTCTTTACTTGATCATCGTGCTCGGAATGGCCGGCGTGCTTTGTCTTGGCGGCTATGAGGTGATGACCGGAACGCTAACCGCCGGCGGGTTGGTAGCTTTCTACGGTTACACGCTGCAACTGTTCATTCCGTTGTATGCAGTGGTGGACATCTATTCCAAACTGCAACGCGTCGGCGCGAGCGCGCGCCGGCTGATGGAGATTACCGAGGCAGAACTCGCGCTTCGTGATCGACCAGGTGCGTTAACGTTGAAAACCGACGCGGTGGGCTCGATCGAACTGAAAGAAGTTTGCTTTGGTTATCACTCCGATCGCACGGTGCTGGAGTCGATTAGTTTACGCATCGCGGCGGGTGAGCGAGTGGCGCTTGCCGGCACCAGCGGTAACGGCAAGAGTACGATCGCGCGACTGGTGGCTCGACTTTACGATCCGCGGTCGGGCGCGGTGTTAGTGGAAGGAACGGACGTACGCGATGTCAAACTGAAGAGTTTGAGATCGTTGGTGATCTTTGTGCCGCAGGATCCGGTCTTATTCGACGTAACCCTGCGGGAAAACCTGCTCTATGGCAATCCTCGCGCAACACAAGGCGAACTTGACTCAGTTGCCAGACTTGCACAACTGGACCCTTTATTAAGTCGATTGCCGAATGGCTGGGACGAACCACTCGGGCCGCGCGGTAACCGACTCTCCGGAGGCGAGCGCCAACGTGTTGCCCTTGCTCGGGCGTTACTGCAACGTCCCAGGATCCTGATTCTCGACGAGTGCACTTCCGCGCTTGATGAACTCACCGAACAACGGCTGTTGGGAGAGCTCGATGGTTTCTTGAAAAACGTAACGACGATCATTATTTCGCACCGCCCCTTTGCGACGCGCTGGGCCGATCGCGTGGTCCATATGGACGTCGGCCAACTCACTGAAAACACGAGTGGGGCAATTGTCGCGGCATCTGCTTGGAATCCCAAGCAAGAAACGACTCATTGACATGATCTCGATCTCACGACTTTCCGCGAAAAAACGAGTCGTGCTTGGAATACCAAGCAAGATAAAGAAATGTCGCACCCACTGAGGGTGGGTTGTGTAGAGTGCACGATGTAACGACCCCCAAATTCGCGGCAGCATAAACACATAAGGCTTCCCCCAAAGCCACAAACTCATTCACACCTTTTGAGTTGAGAGGGAAAGACTGACTATGACGCCGATGCCGCGGCCGACAACGCGCCACCTCGCGCAGCCTTACACCGACAAAGCCCGAAAGCATAAGGACGGCAGCGTGCTGCTCTCGATTGCTGACGATTCGATCTGCAAGCTTAACGGCGTCGGCGCTCTTACATGGATGATCTTGGAGGAGGCTGACAAACGGCTCACCGTCTCTGAAATCGTGCGCCGGTTGCGAATCCAGTTCGATGCGATCAATTCCGAAGGAGAATTGCTTTATGAAGTGTCTGACGAGGAGCTCACAAACGACACCTCGCGCTTCCTAAAGAAACTTGCGTCGATGAACCTGCTGCAAGCGTCGAAAGATGAACTGGGTCGAGAGTCGTACCGCATAAGCAATGACGTCAGCGGCACCACGACATTTGATGAAGACGCTTTCGTGAGTGAGACCGCCGACAGCGTAGAACCCGCGGAAGAGTTCCGTGACTATTCGAAGCGTGAAACGTTCGGTGCATTCGTTGGCTTGTTAGGCTTTGACTTGCTTCTAAGGCTTGCAGGTTTTCACGCGCTGATAAAAAGGGTGGAACGTTGGCCCACCAGGAAACCTCATTCAAAGGATCGCGAGCTTTGCCGCCGGGTCCGCGCAGCAGTTGACCGCGCGCAGATGTATTACCCGAAGAAGGCGATGTGTCTGCAACATTCAGCAGTGGTGACGTGTCTATTGCGGCGACAAGGCGTGCCTGCGCAGATGGTCCTGGCCGCTCACGAATTTCCGATCCGGGTACATGCGTGGGCCGAGGTCGAGGGTTATGTAGTCAACGATCACCAGAGTGTGAAGGCCAAACATCGCGAATTGCGACGAGTTTAGAACCACTTTCAGGGATGTGATCATGAGCGCACTGGCGGGAATCTTTAATTTCAACAACAAACCGATTCGAGAAGCCCAAAGAGAAGAAGTCGCAACTCTTTGGCATGGGCTGGGGGCAAATGGACCAGACAGCGGTGACTTGCTGTTTGAAGGTCCGATTGGAATGTGCTACCGCGCTATTCCTGCTAACGAAGAGTCACGAGGGGAGATTCAGCCGTTATTGGGGCGCGATAAAACAATACTGGTTGCAGATCTTCGTCTCGACAATCGTGAGGAATTGCTCGGTAGCCTGCCCCAGCCTTACAAGATTGGGAAACAGTTCACTGACGCAGAGCTTGTCCTGGCGGCCTATGAAAAATGGGGCGAGACGTTTCCGCTTCACCTCGTAGGCGACTTTGCCCTCATGCTCTTTGATGGCGCGCAGCAAAAAGTTCTGTTGGTCCGAGATCACATCGGTGCTCGTCCTCTCTTCTATCACTACAACAGCGAGCGGCTGATTTGTTCGTCACAACTTGGCCCACTGCTTGAAGTGGCCGGCATAACGTTGGAGATCAACGATGAGTTTGTCGCCGGCTACTTGATGTACGACCCGGAACCTGAATTATCGGCTTACAAGCACATCCACTCGGTCAAGCCGTTTCACGTGCTGACGTTTACTGCCGATGGCAAGGTTCGCGAAAGACGATACTGGGACCTGGCTGCGATTAAGCCACTCCGGCACAAGAACGATGCTGATTATGAAGAGGAGTTCAGATTTCATTTTAAGAACGCAGTGCGTGGACCGTTGCGCACGGACCGTCCGGTCTTTAGCGATCTGAGTGGTGGTCTGGATAGTTCCAGTATCGTCTGCCAGGCCCATCAGCTTATTCAGAACTCTGAAGTGCAGGCGCGAGAGTTATTCACGATTTCGTTGGTTTCTGCTGATTCTCCCACTTCAGATCAGACGAAGTATATCCGCTTTGTTGAAGAGCATATTGGCCGAGCCGGATTTCACATCGACCACGACGACGCTCCGCTTTTCTCGACGCTGTCTGTTGAAAGCGCTCTACCGAATTTGAATGCGCTCCTGTTTTGCGAAGCCAAGCACGGGCTTATCAGCCGGTTGATGCAACAGGCAAACTCGCGCGTCCTGCTAAGTGGAGTAGGTGGCGATGAAATCACTTGTGCACAGCAAAATCCGGCGCCTGAACTAGCAGATCTCGTTCACGGGTTCAACTTGATCAGTCTGCACCGGCAATTGAAGGTTTGGTCCAGCGCGGCGAAGCGTCCTTATCTGCCTTTGCTTGTCGATGCCGTGAGACCTTTGCTTCCTGATTTTTTGCGATGGCGAAGAGAATTGAACACGCCCGGTATTATTCCGGATTTTCTAACACCGGCATTTGTCACCGACTTTTCTCTGAAACGGCGTCACGTTGCGAAGAGTCCCTTCGCGTGCAGTACACCAAGCGGTAACGATCAGGCCCTTGGCTTCTGGACCGCAATCCGCGGAATCGCTGTGGGATATCGGCAGGAGATGACTTGTGGCCATATCAGTTACCCGTTTCTTGCGCGTCCTCTAGTCGAGTTCATGCAAGCCATTCCTCACACGCAAAGGGTCCAGGTTAAGAAGCGCCGACATCTGATGCGGCGAGCGCTCAAGGACTTGTTACCCGCGGGCATTGCGAAACGACGCGGCAAAGGTAATCCGCAGGAAACGTTAGCACGAGCGTTTACGCGGGAATGGCCTCAGTTGAAACCATACCTGGAAGACGGACGAATCGCGTCGCATGGCTACGTACGGATGCCTGAATTCCTTTCGGCAATAGAAGACTACCGATTGGGAAAAAGAATTTACCTAGCAATGTTGCTCAAACTTCTGTCTCTCGAGTTTTGGTTGCGACGTTTGGAGAGCGTGAGGCAGCCGGTAAGTGGTCCACACGAGGATCTCGTTAGCGTTTCTTCTCACAAACCACCGCCCGTTATAGAGCGGGCCGCTTATGGGCCAAATAGGTAGAAAGGACATGTCACATGAACAGTTACGAGTTTGCAAACGCAACCGAAATCGGACGAGCCGCGGACATCATTCAGGGTTTGAAG
>JBIOVO010000202.1:0-2039 GCA_044867735.1 Pyrinomonadaceae bacterium
AAGACGAAAGTGGTTTGGAACTCTCCGAATACGCAGTTGCAGCAGCGCTCGTCGCGTTGGCAGCAGTGGCCGCTTTCCAGCTTTTGGGTGGAAACATTGCCACCAAGATCAATGAACTCGCCGGCAAGATTCAGTAGTTGAGGCCGGCCGGAAGGGAAGGCTCAAGCCTTCAATTCCTTTAAAGAAAGGAATCGATCATGTTCAAGAAATTTTTGAAAGACGAGACAGGGCTTGAGCTATCTGAGTATGCCGTCGCCGCAGCTCTCGTGGCGCTGGCGGCGGTGGCTGCGTTCCAGCTACTCGGAACCAACATCGGTTCGCGCATCAATACCCTGGCCGGCTACATCAAGTAAGTCAGCCAGCGAACTGCCATGCCGGGTGGCGCGCCTTGTGAAGTCTTGACTACACGGGTGCGCCGCCACCTTTCTGCTAATCCGCCGAAAACATTGTCTGATGAGATGCTGAGCCAGACCGCCATTATCGTTGAAATTTTTCTCGTGCCGCTCGCCGTGCTGATCATCTATCACGACGTGCGGTATCGCCGCATTCCTAACGCATTCGTACTCGCAACTCTAATCAGCGGACTCACTCTGAACCTTGTGATGGGAGGTTTGCAGGGTGGTCTAAACAGCATCGGTGGGTGCGTGCTCGCCTTTATCTTGATGTTCATGTTGCACGTTTTCGGAGCGATGGGCGCAGGCGACGTCAAACTGTTCGCCGCTATCGGTTCAGTACTCGGCGCTCAACTCGTGCTTCCGACTTTTGTCATCGTCGTTTTAACCGGCGGTGTGCTGGCCCTGGTTTCCGTCGTGCGCTCGGGAGTTTTCACCACCACGATGCATCGTGTGCTGCAAATTCTCGTCGGCTTGTTACCAGGTTGGCAGATGCCGAAATTCAGTGTCCCTGCTGATCGTCGTCTCACCATTCCCTACGGTGTGGCGATCACCATCGGCGCCATTATCGCAACTGCGATCTTTCACGCTTAACAGCGGCAATCAACCAGGCCCTGACCTGGCGAGAACGGAGAGTTGATTCCCATGCGAAACAAACGTTTCTTCCTAGTTTTGGTAGGGGCGCTGATTTTTGGAGTGCTCGCTGCCGTATCAGTCAGCAGATATTTATCGAGCGCACAGGCCTACACCAAGAACCTGAACAAGATCGCGGTGGCCAAAGTTCCGATCCCGATCGGGAGCAAGATCATTCCCGAGCAGATCATGGTGGTCCAGTTTCCAAAGGAATCAACTCCCGATGGAGTTTTCGAGAGTCCGGAAAAACTGGCCGGCCGCGTAGCCGTTACGAACATCGCCGCTCGCGAGCCGATCACTGAATCGAGATTAGCGCCCGAAGGCACCGCCGCCGGTCTCTCCGCGATCATTCCTGAAGGCTATCGCGCGATGACGGTGAAGGTCGACGACGCAGCGGGTATCTCCGGTTTCATCATGCCGGGCACTCTCGTTGACGTGGTGGTCGTGATCGATCCGCGCGAAGGTTCCGGCATGCAGGACCCGATCTCCAAGATCGTGTTGCAGAACATCAAGGTCCTGGCTAACGGTCAAAACATCGACAAGCCGAAAGATGAGCGCGAAGCGAACAGCGTGAAAGCTGTGACGCTTCAGGTCACGCCCGAGCAGGCAGAGAAACTCGCGCTCGCGTCGAGCGAAGGCAAACTCCAGCTCGTGATGCGCAGCCAGATCGATCAGGGTGACGAACAGACACCAGGTGTGAACAAGCGCGGTTTGTTGAATGGCGACAAAGCCACGCCGGCTCCCGAACCGGGTTCACTGAAGAGTGAACAGCCGAAGTCTGAATCGAGGCCAGTCCGCAGGTCAGCAGCGCCTGCCCCGAAACCAGTTGCAGCAGCCCCGGCTCCTCAGCCTACTCCACGTACCCAGGTGGAAATGATCGAAGGCGCGAAGAAGCGCAACGTCGAGTTTCCATAGAACAGACTAGTTGATCGCGTCGACGATCGCTTGAAACAAAGGAGCATATGATCATGCAGAGCCGTTCCCCAATTTCACGCCGAGTGAGTTTATTACTGG
>JBIOVO010000203.1:0-14331 GCA_044867735.1 Pyrinomonadaceae bacterium
AACTTCTGCCGGAACCGAGGCCACCGAGAATCGCATCGCGCGTGACATTCGGAAAGCGTCCACCCAGGTTCTGGCCGAGTCTTGTCGCCGAAACGTAGTTTCCAAACGTAAGATCGGGATTGACTAAGAGCGCGGACTGGTAGCCTGCGCGCAAATCGTTTGCGTTAGTTCGCAATGCTTTGGGAAGTCCCGGATGGTTCTTCAGATCGTCGTCCGCGCGACGCAGGTTTGCTTGTCGAGCGCGTTCGAGGCCTGCCGAAGATCGGCCCTTCGATTTTTCTGATGCGTTCGACAGACCGCTATCAGAACGTCCGTTAGAACGATCGGAGGCATTGCCCGAGCCACGGTTCACGCCACTGCCCGGAGGTGGACCACCAGCATTGCCGCTACCGCCTCCGCTGCCTTTGCCGCCGCCACCGCCTCGGCCCTTGCCTTGCGCAAATGCACCTGTCGCCAACACAAGGACCAGCAGAAGCAACAGCGCCGTGTTGGTTCCTTTCTGAATCCACTTACTCATCGTCGCGCCTCCTTTATGAAATCGTTCCTGAGGGCGGGAACAAGGGAAGAGAGGAGTTAAATCTACTACAGTCGCTGGTCCAAAAGCGATGGAAAAGCCGAAAAGCAAGAGTACTGCAATATTGCTACTTAACTGCCAGTAGTTCGATTTCGAAGATCAGATTGGAGTTTGGAGGGATTGTCGGTGGCTTACCCAGTGAACCGTAACCTTGGGCGCTGGGAACAAACAGTTGGCGCTTGCCGCCCACTTTCATTGTTTGAAGAGCCTCGTTCCAAGCCGGTATGAGCCCTGGGCCGAGTGCAAACTGAGCGGGTCCCCTCTTGCGAGAACTGTCAAATTCGGTGCCGTTCTCAAACCGTCCCGAGTAATGAACCTGAACCGTCTGACCCATCTTCGGGCTCTCGCCGGTACCGACTGTGATGTCATGAATCTTCAGTCCGGAAGCCGTCGTGATTTCGTAATTCGTCTCGGCGGCCCCGCCACGGTTGCTGACGAGATATGCGATTACACCCGCCGCAACCAATACCACCAAAATGATCGCGCCAATCTTGAGATTGCGATCACTGGTGAGCGTATTCCTGGGCGCACCACTCGCAATTGGATGCACATTTGTGGTCGACGGCGCCACGCGCGGTCGTTTCCTTGCTCTATTGATCTTTCGATGTCGACTCTGCGGCACGAAGTAAACCTTCCTTCTTTACAGTGGTGGTGGGACAATTCTTATACCGCATATTCGCGCAATGGCGCAAAGACGCGCGATAAAAAAATTTCCATGCGCTCGCCGGCTTTCCTTCAATTACCCCGCTTGACTTTGCACTTCGAGTTGGGATATTACCAACTTATTGGAAGTCACAATAATTCCTCACATGACTCGTCCAAAGGCGGCCTCACAACTCCGTTGGTGTTTGGAGCATGGCGAAGTTGTCTTGACTAAGCACTTTCGCGATGAATTGGCTAATGAAGCAGTTTCAATTCAAGATGCGCACGACGTCTTACGACTTGGAATCATTTATGACGAACCAGAGCAGGACTCTAAAACGGATGAGTGGAAATACCGAATCGAGGGTTATGAGCCTGGCGGTAAGTGGATGGCGATCGTTTTTACTTTCAAGACCTTGAAGCGCGTAAACCTGATTACCATCTTTTCTATTCGAGCACTACGGAGGCGATCATGAGCAAAGTGCGATGTAGCAATTGCGACAAGGACGCCAAAGTAGTCAGGGGAAGCTATCCGTTTAAGGAAAGTGGCTTAAATGTAGTGCTCCAGGGGATTGAAATCGTGCGGTGTAAGCATTGCGGCAACGAAGATCCCGTCATTCCGCGATTAAACGATCTAATGCGCACCATTGCCGTGGCAGTAATCTCCAAGCCATATCAACTTAGAGGCGAAGACGTGAGGTTTCTGCGAAAGTACTTGCGAATGACCGCAGCGGAGTTTGCCCATCTAATCGACGTCGACAAGACGACCTTGTCCAAGTGGGAAAACAACGACGATGGCATCGGAAGTCAAAGCGATCGTCTCATTCGACTCACAGTATCAGCATTGGGCGAGGGATTAAAAGAGAACGTTGACGAGGTAATTCGCACAGTCTTTCCAAACATAAGACGCAGTAGCGCAAAGACCGCACCGAAAGTAGGAATCGAAATCAACTCGAAAAAGCTTACGCACCAGTACACATAAAAATGCCACTCGTTGCCGTCATACCAAAACCCAACACGCCGGTTGAGGTGCGTGAGGTTCCTGAGCCGGAGCTGGAAGCTAACTCTGCGCTCCTCGAAGTCGAAATCTCTGAAGTCTGCGGCACTGATGTTCACTTGCAGCAAGGACGGCTCGCCGGTGTGCCGTATCCGCTCGTTCCCGGACATGTCTCCGTTGGACGACTACAGAAGATCCGCGGCGATCTGTTTGACGTCAATGGTAAGCGGTTTAGTGAAGGAGACCGCGTTACCTTTCTCGACGTCCATCGAACATGCAATGCGTGCTGGTACTGCCTCGTCGCCAAAGCAGGCACGCGATGCCCGCAACGAAAAGTTTACGGCATCACTTACGGACTCGACGACGGTCTCTCCGGCGGCTGGGCCACTCACATTTACCTCAAGCCCGGTACGCGCTGCATCAAGCTTGATGCTGTGCCCGAAACTTTCATGGCAGGCGGTTGCGCCTTGCCGACTTCACTGCACGCAGTCGAACGCGGCGATATAAAGATCGGCGATACAGTTCTCGTACTCGGTTCCGGACCAGTCGGTATCAACGCCGTCGCACTCGCACTCATGCGCGGTGCGTTGCGTGTGCTCTGCATCGGCGCGCCACAAACACGACTCGCAGCGGCTCTCGATGCCGGCGCTGTCGCTGCGTTGAACTTCGAAACACACGACGAAGGCCAACGAATCGCCTGGGTGTTGCAACAGAGTGCGGGACGCGGTGCTGATGTAACGATTGAGGCTACCGGCGCTCCTGAGGCGGTGACTCAAGCAATGCGCTTCACTCGTGATGCCGGCACGGTGGTGATCGTCGGCCAGTACACGGATCATGGTCTCACTTCATTCAATCCGCATCTGGATCTAAATAGGAAACACCTGGACGTTCGCGGTTGTTGGGGATCTGAGTTCAACCACTTCTATCGCAGCGCACAGCTCGCGGCGCAAAGAAGTGAGGTGTGGTCACGGATGAAACTGATTTCTTACGGATTGAGTGAAGCGAATGAAGCGCTGAGCGATGTCGCTGAAGGACGCGTCTTGAAAGCGCTCATCAAACCATCCACAGATTACACAGATTGACCTGAATCATCTGCGTAATCTGTGGATTGCCTTAACGTTCTCCATCTCTCGGGCCGCCACGGCCGGCACGCCGCTGCCGCATCTCCTCGCGTATCGCCTGAAACTTCTGCCACTGCTCGGGCGTCAAGACAGTCTGCAAACGGCCATCAGCCTGACTCCGAATCTCGTTCATCTTCGGCTCCGACTCCCTGCGCACCGCTCGTAACTGTTCACGCGAATCGCTCAGAATCTCCTGCACTTTCGTCTTTTGATCGGCGTTCAGTTGCAGCCGATCCGCTAACTGTTCAAACCGATCTTTCGTACGTTCCGTGGTGCGTGCCCAACCACGATACACGTTCAACGCCAGGATGCCTGCGGCAAATCCCAGCACGAAGATTACCGAAGCCGCAATGCGCACCTGCCATCTGTTCTTAGTCACATTGTTCATAACTATCTTGCCTCGTCGTCTTCGTCGTAAATCGCACCAAGCACCTGCGCGTAAGTCATCTGCTCATCGTCACTCTGGTCCAGAATCACCGACTCTGCCGAGTCAACCGACGCCGTTTCGATCACAGATGTCACTGGCGCCGGCAACACGAAACTCAGCACGGCCAGAGCTGCGGTGGTCACGGCCATGGATGAGACGAGTGCTTTCGCCGAATTCCATAGCCGCAACATTGCCGGCACGCTTTCCACCGCATTCCGTTCTCGTAAAGCAGCCATGACCCTCGTTTCGAAGAATGGTGATGGCTCAATCACTACTTGCGCACGGCTTTTCAGGATCAATCCCGAAAGCTGCGCCGCCTCGTAGGCATCGCGACACGACACACAATCCCTCGCATGTGCTTGAACTTCGCTCAGTTCGCTTGCGGAGAGATCTGCGATCGACGCGTTGTCCAGAACTTCAACTATGTGCTTGTCTTTCATTTGCTCACCTGCTCATCAGCCAGTGAATTCGCTTTCCTGCCCTTGTAACTCAACAACTTCTCCATCGCCTCGCGCACTTTACGTCGCGCGCGAAATGCCCTGACTTTCACTTTCGACTCCGACCACCCCGTCGCTTCCGCAACTTCCTTGATCGACGCCTGCTCGCCATCGATCATCAACAGCGCCTGCTGATCCTCCGGAGACAAAACCGACAGTAATCGATCTGCCAAATCGGCGGCCACTAAATTATTCTCAACGGAAGGTTGTTCACCTGCCTCGCCTGCCGATTGCTGGTCCAGCCAACTATTCTCATCGTCGGTGAGATCCGAAACTGAAAACTCCGGTCGCCGTTTGGCTCCTCTCACCATATTCAAACATGTGTTGGTCGCGATGCGCGTCAACCAACCTTCGAGAGAGCCGCGACCTTCAAAACTCCCGAGCTGTGTATATGCTTTCAAAAAGACTTCCTGCGCAGCTTCTTCAACCAAACTTCGCTGCCGGAAAAACCGGCTCGCCACACTGAATACTCGCGGACTGTATCGCCGCACAATCTCCGCAAAGGCAGACTCATCACCTGCCTGCGCTTGATGCGCCAGATCTAGGTCCAGAACCTGTTCGAGTCCACTCGCCAGTTGCGGCCCTCATCGAGTTGACGGATGGCGGACTCTTTTCAAATAACTTGAATCCGCCAACTCCGTGGGGGAGACGCTTACTGATTGTCGGTTCCGCGCATTGCGCCGCGTCGAGCCTTGCGTTGCGCTTTCGACTGTTCCAACTGGGCTTTCTGCTCAGGGGTCAGGACGGAAAGTGTTTCCTGGTGCAGCTTGAATCGCTCGCCCATTAGCTTAGCCTCGAGGCTCGCCATTTCCGTCAGTTTCTGAGTAGCCAGTGCTTCGTTGAACGTACCGCCTTCGCTCGCCTGACGCAACTCCTGACGCTTGGCGCGCAGCTGTTCGCGCAGGGGTTTGTTTTGCTCGGCAAAGCTTTCGCGGATCTGCTTCATCTTGGCCTTCTGGTCGTCAGTTAGATTGAGCTGTCCGAAGAATCCACCGCGGCGCATTCCTCCCCAGCCATGTCCTTTGTGTTCACCTCGACCGCCGCGTCGCTCAGTGCGCGTGCCCTGAGCAGAGCCCTGATCGGGGGTAACCGTCTGGGCAACAGCAATCGAAGCAGCCAAAGCAATCGCTGAGAGAGTAGCTATTGCCACCGTTTTAAACCGTCCTGGTTTGTTCATTTCTGTTTTCTTCACTCCTAAGTTTCCTTGTAAATACCCTGGGGAGCTTTCCGAACTAGTAAGACACCCTTGAGCTAAAGACGGTTACAACCACAGATTTCACAGATGTTCACAGATCTGGTAACCGTTCTTCCTGGTTCAGTGTCTAGGTCAGCGATGAAGAGAGCCTTTGTTATTGTTGTTGTGTGCGGGCTGATGTTTTTGGCCGCCAGTGCTGTGAACGCTCAATCCGATGCGTCCCAACAATTACTTCAACTACAGGAAGCCGAAGTCGAGAAATTGACCGCTTCGACCGAACAATTGCGTCCGCTCTATGAGGACGGACTGATCGCGCGGCTCGAATTCGAGAAGGCTGAGAAGGATCTCGCAGACGCGAAAGCTAAAGTTGAGGAAATACGTGTCGCGATGGTCAACGCTGAAAAAGTCGCCGCCGAGCAAAGGAAGGTCGCTGAACTAGCTAGGGTCAAACCGCTTGTGAAGAAAACATCCATGTCGCTGGTCACGCGTTCGACGGTTGGAAGCTGGTCGCTCGCGAGTCTGTCGAGCGTGCAACAATTCTTTTCGAAGACGTTCGGAAAAGCACTTCCAATCAGCACGATCGGTCAGAGTGCAACCCACAACCGTATGGGATGGGATCACCGAAATTCGGTCGATGTTGGTATTCATCCTGACAGCGCTGAAGGACGCGCTCTGATGGCTCATCTGCAAAGCTCGGGAATCCCGTTTCTGGCATTCAGATCGGCGATTCCGGGCGTCTCCACTGGTCCACACATTCACATCGGCGCACCGTCTCATCGCCTTTAAATCCGTAACCAATGGGTGTTCATCGGTGTCTGACTATTCGTGCGCTATTTGTAGGCCGAAAATTGATTTTGACAGGAAAAACGCATGTCGACTGAAACAATTAAACAACCACCATTTGTCACAGGAATCAGCACCGGGAAAAGTGTCGGCTGGCTGAAACAGTTTTGGACCAGGTTGCTTGCCGGCAAGAAGAAATTGCTGCTCGGCGGCGGCTTTATGGCGGCCATCGTGTTCGCCGGTTTTTACTTCTTTGGAGATGATTCGAGCACGCCGCAATACATGACGGCGCGTGTCGAACGTGGAAACCTGCGCAACACGGTCACCGCCACCGGTGCGTTGCAAGCCGTAACGACGGTGCAAGTCGGCAGCCAGGCGTCGGGAACGATTTCCGCGCTTTATGTTGACTTCAATTCGGTCGTCAAGAAAGGACAAGTAGTCGCGCAGCTCGATCCAGCCACTGCAAAAGCACAGGTAGACCAGGCGCGCGCGAACCTCGTACAGGCACAAGCAAGTTTGACCCAATCGCGAGCGGCGGTCGTGAACGCTCGTGCGGGAATCACTGATGCACAGGCAAGAAATCTCGCGGCGAAGTCGACGGTGCAAAACAATCAAGCCGGTGTGACGGCTGCGGAAGCGAATGTCGCCGTGTTGAAGGCGCAACAGGACGACGCGATGAGTCTTTTGAAACAGCAGGATTCGTTGTTGAAGGCGGGCGTGATCGCGCAGAGAGACTACGACATTGCCGCCACTGCTTATAAAACGGCCGAGGCGCGTTACAACCAGGCCGTCGCGCAACTGAACCAGGCGAAGCTGAGTGAACAATCATCAGCAAGCGCTGGTGTCGTGCAAGGCCAGGCCGCGGTTGAACAGTCGCAGGCGCAAGTGAAACAGGCTGAAGCCCAGGTGCAGCAGAACGCCGCTCAGGTGCAGCAGGCACAGGCGGCACTAAGCATGGCCGAAGTAAACCTGAGTCATACGACGATCACTTCGCCGATCGATGGCGTAGTTGTTTCGCGTGACGTGAACGTGGGACAGACCGTCGCTGCGAGTTTGTCGGCGCCGACCCTCTTCACGATCGCTAACGACCTGACGCAGATGCAGGTGATCGCAAACATCGACCAGGCTGATATTGGTCTGGTGGAGCAGGCGAAGTCAGTAAGGTTTTCGGTTGACGCGTTTCCGGGCAAGGACTTCGACGGAAAGATCGAGCAGATGAGGCTTAACCCGGTGAACGTGCAGAACGTCGTGACTTACAACGTCGTGATCGACGTCAACAATCCCGAGCAGAAATTGAAGCCGGGTATGACGGCGAACCTGACGATCACGATCGACGAGCGCAACAACGTGTTGAAGGTGCCGAATTCCGCGCTGCGATTTACGCCGCAAGACGCGAATAGACAGCGCGGTGCTGGATCAGGATCAGGAGCAGGCGGTCAGGGACAGGGTCAAGGTCAGGGTCGAAGGCGTCAGCAGCAGGGTGATGGCGCGCAGAACAACGGCGGGCAAAGCAATTTTGCGCCGGCGTCAGCGCCAGTGCTCCCAGGTCAAACACGTATCGTGTGGGTGTTGGGCCAGGACGGTAAACCCGATCGACGTCGAATCACGGTCGGGCTGAGTGATGGATCGGCGACTGAAGTTGTCGATGGTGAGTTGAACGAAGGCGATATGGTGATTACTGGCCAGCAGATCACTGGCGCGAACAGGCCGGCCAGTTCAACGCCGCCGGGATTTGGTAATGCACCGCGAACAGGCGGAGGCGGCGGCCGACGATAACGGCGCGGTGAGGGCGAGCGTGAATGATTCGCGCTCGCCCATGAGGAGAACAGATGTCTACCACTTTTGCAGTTGAACCACAGGAGTTCCAGCCGGGCGTTGCGCTAGCCACGCCGGTTCCCGAAGCGCGGCCGGTGATCCAGTTGGACCACATTCACAAGACCTACACGATGGGCGACGTTGAGGTTCACGCGCTGCGTGGCGTGTCGCTCACGATTAGAGAAGGCGAGTTTGTCGCGATCATGGGTGCGTCGGGGTCAGGCAAGTCAACCACGATGAACATTATCGGTTGTTTAGACCGGCCGACGCGCGGCACTTACATTCTTGACGGCGAAGACGTTTCGCAGATGTCGAAGGACGAGCGCGCCGACATTCGCTGTCAGAAGATCGGGTTTGTGTTTCAGGGTTTTAATTTGCTTTCACGCACCTCAGCGTTAGAGAACGTTGAGTTGCCGATGCTTTATCTCGGCGTTGACTCAGCCCAGCGTCACCAACGTGCGTTGGAAGCACTCGCGGCCGTAGGGCTGGCGGGCCGCGAGCAAAATCATCCGAATCAGTTGTCAGGCGGACAGCAACAGCGCGTCGCGGTTGCACGTTCGCTCGTCAATCATCCGGCGTTGATTCTCGCGGACGAGCCGACCGGTAACCTCGACTCGCGCACGTCAGTTGAAGTGATGGAGATCTTTCAACGTTTGAATCGTGAACGCGGCATCACGCTGGTGCTGGTTACGCACGAGCCTGACATCGCGGAGTACGCTTCACGCGTGATTGTTTTTAAGGATGGCAAGATCAAGTCGGACCGCCCGGTCGAGAATCAGCGCGACGCTGCGGAAGAGTTAAAGAACCTTCCGGCGATCGATGACGACGAGGACGACGAGTAAACCTGCGAAGCAGGTGGCAGCATAAAGCCTGGGGCGTAAGCCCCAGGATAGCGAACGAGTCGGGCATAGAGCCCGTGGAACGGGCGAAAGCCCGGAGAAAAACATGAATCTCCTAATGATCATTCGCGTCGCCTTTCGCGCTCTTGTTCGCAACAAGATGCGCGCAGCCCTGACCATGCTCGGCATCATCATCGGCGTCTCTGCCGTGATCGCGATGGTGAGTATCGGCCAGGGTGCGTCGGCTTCTGTGCAAGCCCAGATCGAAAGTATCGGTACGAACCTGTTGTTCGTCAGCGCTGGCGCTCAGAACGTCGGTGGTGTTCGCAGCGGCACGGGCGACACCGGCACAAACACGTTAACTGTCGATGACCTGGAAGCAATCAAACGCGAAGTGCCGAGTGTTTCGATGGTTACGCCTTCGGTGAATGCGAGATCCCAACTCGTCGCCGGAAACATGAACTGGAATACGGCACTCACGGGTGTGAGCGAGCAGTATCCTGAAATCCGCAAGTGGCCGGTGCAGAGTGGCAGCTTCTTCACCGACGCTGACGTACGTACGGCCGCGCGCGTGATCGTTATCGGTCAAACATTGGCTGACAGCTTGTTTCCCGGCTCTGACGCCGTGGGCCAGGAGCTTCGCGTTTTGAATCTGCCGTTTCGCGTGGTGGGTGTGATGGCGGCTAAAGGACAGGACCAGCAGGGGCGCGATCAGGACGACGTTGCTTTCGCGCCATACACGACCGTGCAGAAGAAGATACTCGGACGCGATCGTATTCAGATCGCCTACGTCTCCGCGATCTCACAGGATGCGACTTACACCGCGCAATTGCAGATCACCGACTTGCTGCGTCAGCGTCACAAGCTCACGGCGAATGAGCCCGATGATTTCACCGTGCGCAACATGACCGACATCGCGGAAGCCGCGAATGAAACCGGCAAAACGATGACGATCCTGCTGGCGTGTATCGCCGGCGTTTCACTGCTCGTCGGTGGCATCGGCATCATGAACATCATGCTCGTGTCAGTCACCGAGCGGACACGCGAGATCGGTATTCGCATGGCGATCGGCGCACGTTCTTCGGCAGTGCGCAGTCAGTTCTTGATTGAGTCGATCGTGCTGAGCCTGACGGGTGGAACGATCGGCATCATCCTCGGCATCGTGCTTTCACTGGTGATACCGGCGATGCTCGGCTGGCCGACGCTGGTTTCGATGATGGCGATAATCGGGTCAGTTCTCTTCTCGGCTGCTGTTGGGATCTTCTTCGGTTACTATCCGGCACGCAAAGCGGCGGCGTTGGATCCGATCGAAGCGCTGAGATACGAGTAAAACCAGCCACGGATCTTCACGGATGAACACGGATCCATTCTCATCCGTGTTCATCCGTGGTTAATAATGGTTTGTGCCTTTTTCGGATCTTTATGGCACCATGCGCCGCATGACCATGCGCCCCTCTTACCGACTACTCGCTGCCTGGCTTGTTCTGGTCCTTGTTGTTGTCTCGTTTGGCCAGCGACGAACACAACCAACATCATCGCCAACAAAACGACCGCGACTGATTCTCTTCATCGCCGTAGACCAGTTTCGCTACGACTATCTCGAGCGCTTCGGTGATCTCTTCGTCGCAAACGGCTTCAAGCGTTTGTTGCGCGATGGTGCATCGTGGACGCAGTCCAACTACGATCACATGCCGACGTACACCGCTCCCGGGCACAGCACGATGTTGACCGGCGCGTATCCAGCGGAGACAGGCATCATTGGGAACTACTGGCTCGACCGCGCTAGTGGTAAGCGTGTCTCAAGCGTCTCGGACGACACGGTTAAGGCACTTGGCGGCCAACCGGATGAACCCGCGTCGAGTCCGCGACGCCTGCTGACTTCAACTGTCGGCGACGAATTGCGACTCGTGACCAACGATCGCGCCAAGGTGATCGGTATCTCGGTCAAGGATCGTTCAGCGATACTGCCCGCCGGGCGTCATGCAAATGCAGCGTACTGGCTCGGCGATACAGTCGGCGCCATGGTTTCATCTACTTACTACTTCAACCAATTGCCGTTGTGGGTGAGTGAATTTAACAAGACGAGTCCGGTCGACAAATACTTCGGCAAAAAATGGGAACGCTTGTTGCCCGAGAACGAATACACGAAACGCGCCGGGCCCGACAGTCCTTCGTGGGAGAAGGTCACTGCTTCGGGAGACACGAACGCCTTTCCACACACCATCACCGGCGGCGAAACGAAGCCCGGAGCGAACTTTTACACTCATCTCGACCATTCACCATACACTAACGACATACTCCTCGCGTTTGCGCAACAAGCGATCATCAACGAGCAAATGGGCCAGGATGATGACACCGATGTGCTGAGCGTGAGCTTCTCGGCGAGCGATTACGTGGGCCATCGTTATGGACCATATAGCCAGGAAGCGATGGACATAACGCTGCGCGTCGATCGCACGATCGCGAGCTTGCTTGACTTCGTGAACGACCGCGTAGGTCTGTCTAATACGCTGATTGCCTTTACGGCCGATCACGGTGTGTCGCCGATTCCGGAGCAGGCGGAGGCGTTGGGTTTAGGCGGTGGGCGATTGAAGTTTACGGAAATCGTTGACCCGATCAATAAGGCGATCAGCAAACGCTACAATCCGCAAGGCAAATCACCCGATCCGACGGCGGATTACCTGCTGAAGAACACCGAGAACGCGACGCCACGCGAGTGGTTCTTAAACGGCAATCTTTATTTCAACTATGACGCACTCAGACGCGATAACGTCAACGTTGAAGAGTTCTCGGCAGTGGTGGTCGCTGCGGCACTCAGAATCCCCGGGGTGGCCCGTGCCTTTTCACGAGTGCAGCTTTTGCGTGGCGCGACTTCGATCACGGATCCGATCGAGCGGCGGGTAGTTCATGGTTTTCATCCAGCCCGTAGCGGCGACGTCGTATTAGTTGCAGAGCCCTATAAATATCTTGCGGACTTGTCGACCGCCACCCATGGTTCGGCTTACTCTTACGACACACACGTCCCGACGATCATCATGGGACCGGGCATCACTCCAGGTATTTACTACGAATCAGCGACGCCCGCTGACATCGCTCCGACGCTCTGTGCAGTGCTTCGCATCACTCCGCCGACCAGCGTCACCGGGCGCGTCCTGATCGAAGCACTAAAGAAATAACTCGCGCAAAGGCGCAAAGACGCAAAGTTCTGACCCTCCGGGAAGCCGAAGGTCAGAACTTTGCGTCTTTGCGCCTTTGCGCGAGAAATTCTTTTTTAGCGACTGTATTTCCGCGCATACTCCGGCGCCTCAATTCCATCCGGCAAACGCGGATCCTTGATCGGCTCACCCGCCTCGAGCTGCAACGGAATAACTCCCGCCCAAACACTCATCGCATAATCTTCTTCATCATCCAACGGCGGACCAGTGCGGATCTTCGCCGACGCCTCAACTAGCGGCAACTCAAGCACCGTCGTCTGTATCAACTCCTCCTCCGTCGGTTCACGCACGTCAGCCCATCGCCCGCGGATGAAGTGTTCTGACAGCGCCTCCAACGCCTTGATCTTCTCCTCACGATCCTCAACGATCGTCGCCCGTCCAAAAACTACAACCGATCGGTAGTTCATCGAGTGATGAAACGCCGACCGCGCCAACACGAGCCCGTCGATGATCGTCACCGTCACACACGCATTGAGGCCACCGGACAAGTTTCGCAACATCCGGCTCGCTTGCGATCCATGAATGTAGAGCTTGTCATCGACGCGCGCGTATCCGGTCGGAATCACAAACGGTTGACCTTCAGGAGCGAAGCCGACGTGACAGATAAAGCCCTCATCCAATATTCCGTAGACAGTTTCGCGATCGAAATGACCGCGTTTGGGGAGTCGCTTTAGTTTCGTGCGATCGGTTTGGAGAAGAGTCATGGTTGTAAATATGCCACAGATCAGTATCATCCGTTATCTGCGGCTCGAACCTTTCCGTCCAAGGAGAATAATATGCGTTTCCGTTTACCCCTGATCGTTATTTGTCTGCTCGCCTCGACTACCTTTGCGCAGAACGGCGGCACCGCCAAGTCGCCTTTTGAAGAAGCGTTCTCGCGTTTGGAGTATCGCAGTATTGGTCCGGCAATCATGGGCGGCCGCATCGCCGACGTTGAAGGTGTGCCGGGAGATGCGAACGTGGTCTATGTCGCGAGTGCATCAGGAGGGTTATGGAAAACTACGAACGGCGGCATTAAGTGGACTCCGATCTTCGAACGACAGGGAACGATCTCCATCGGCGATATCGCACTCGCGCCGAGCAATCCGGAAGTTGTTTGGGTCGGAACAGGTGAATCGAACGTGCGCAACAGCGTCTCGTTCGGCGATGGCGTTTACAAGTCAACCGATGGCGGAAAGAACTGGCAGCACATGGGTCTCAAAGAGACTGAACGCATCTCGGCCATCGCCATTCATCCGCAGAATCCTGACATCGTTTACATCGGCGCGCTTGGTCATGCTTTTGGCCCCAACGAAGAACGTGGCGTATTCATGACTACGGACGGCGGTAAGACCTGGACCAAGACTCTCTACATCGACAATCAACACGGCGTGGCAGATCTCGACATCGATTCAGCGAACCCAAACATTCTTTACGCCGGCATGTGGAGTTTTGAGCGCAAACCGTGGACACATCGCAGCGGTAGTGAGAAGGGCGGAGTTTACAAATCGATCGACGGCGGTCGCACCTGGAACAAACTCACGAATGGTCTGCCGAAACTGATGGGTCGCATCGGCGTGCGCGTCGCACCGAGCAATTCCAACGTGGTGTACGTGATGGTTGAGGCAAAAGACGGAACGCTTTACCGCTCGGACGATCGCGGCGAGACATTTCGCAACGTCTCGAAGCAGGATTCGATCGTCTCGCGTGGTTTTTACTACACAACCGTGCGTGTCAATCCCACGAACGAGAACCACATCTATGCAGTCGCTTCAACGTTGTTCACCTCGGTAGACGGCGGCAGGACTTTTCGTTCCATCACGAGCCGCAGTCACATCGACTTTCACGCACTCTGGATCGATCCGAAGAATCCGAAGCGAATGTGGCACGGTCAGGACGGAGGCATCGCAGTCACTTACGACGGTGGTGAGACGTGGGAAGCGGTCTACAATATCCCGTTGGGCCAGTTCTATCAGGTTCACGCCGACAATCATCAGCCGTTCTATAACGTGATGGGCGGGCTACAGGATAACGGCTCGTGGACCGGACCCAGCCGCACGCGCGAGCCGGCCGGCATCATGAATGACGACTGGCGCATGGTCAGTTTTGGCGACGGCTTCTACGTCATTAATAACCCCGACAATCCGGATCAGTATCTTTCGGAATCGCAGGGCGCAAATATAGTCTGGACCGATTTCAACACGCGCGAGCAACAGCTAGTCAATCCATGGGGACGCGGGAGTGGTG